>NZ_JAZHPF010000014.1 GCF_036543075.1 Deinococcus sp. YIM 134068 | reverse complement strand
GTCTGGAGCTGAGCCAGGACAGCCTGGTAGAGTCGAGGAGCGTCCCCGGCGGCATTTTCAGTTGTCACAAACAGAAAGTGTCCCCTACCGGGGACGCTTTCTCATACTTTCTGTCAGGCGGTCAGCCTTCTCGTCTCAACGAAGCCAGAAAAGAGAGAGGGACGTGGGGGCGGGTAGACTGCCCCCATGCTCGTCACCAGCCGGGTGCAGGACCTCCTCTCGCGGGAGCGGGCGCTCCTCGCCGACCTCCAGGCGTTTCTGGAAATGCAGGGCGCTCCCCCCGAGGCGGTCGAGTACGCGCGGGGGGCCGTCCGCTCGCTCGACGAGAGCTTTCTCCTCGTGGTCGTAGGGGAGTTCAACGCGGGCAAGAGCAGCTTCGTGAACGCGCTGCTGGGGGCCGCCGTCCTCCCCGAAGGCGTGACGCCCACCACCGACCGTATCTATGTCCTCGTCCACGGGGACACGCCCGGCGAGGTGGAGCCGACCCGCGACCCCTTCGTGAGCCGCCTGACGTGGCCCCTGCCCAGCCTGGAGGGGGTCGCCCTCGTGGACACGCCGGGCACGAACGCCATCATCCGCCAGCATCAGGCGCTCACCGAGGGCTTCCTGCCCCGCGCCGACCTCGTGCTGTTCCTGACGAGTTCCGACCGCCCCTTCACGGAGTCCGAGCGGCAGTTCCTGAGCCTCGCCGCTCGCTGGGGCCGCAGCGTGGTTATGGTCGTGAACAAGGCGGACCTGCTGGAGACCGGGGAGCAGCGTGAGCAGGTCCGCGAGTTCGTGGAGAAGGGCGCACGGGGCGAGCTGGGCCTCACGCCGCCCGTCTTCCTCGTCAGCGCGCGGGGCGAGCAGCGGGGGGGCGACCCTGGGTTTGCCGCCCTGCGCGAGGCCCTGCGGACGCGGCTCTCGGAGGCCGAGCGCACGCGCCTCAAGCTGCAAAGCCCCCTGGGCACCGCCGCCGAAATCCTGAGCGGCGAGGAGGCCCGTGCCGAGGCCGCTCGCCGGACGCTGGAGGGGGATCAGGCCATCCTGCGCGACCTGGAGGCCCAGCGCGAGCGCCACCGCGAGACCATGCTGGGCGAACTCGACGGGCAGCTCAATCGCCTGGGCCGCCTGCTGGGGGAGTTCGAGGTGCGGGCCGACCGCTTTATCGACGACCGCCTGCGCTTCTCCAACCTGCGCGGGTTGATCAATGGCCGCGAGCTGGAGGAGGGCTTCCGGCGCGAGGCGGTCGCCGAACTCCCCGAGGCCATCGACCGGCAGTTCGGCTCCATGATCGACCGCTTCGTGGAGGCGAACCTGCACTTCTGGGAGGACGTGCAGGCGTTCCTGATCCGCCGCCAGCCGTCGAGCGAGGTGGCCCGCACCCGCTTCTCCTACGACCGGGGGGCGCTGCTGGAGGGCATCGCCGGAAGCGCGCGTCAGCATCTGGAGACGACCACCGAACACGAACTCGCCCGCCAGCTCTCGCGCGACGCGGAGGACGCCCTCAAGGGAGCGGTGGGCGGTCTCGCCGGGGGAATCGGCATCGGGGCGGGGCTGGGGGCGCTCGTCGGCGCGACGGCGATGGACTTCACGGGGGGCATCCTCGCCGGGCTGACGCTGGGGAGCCTGGGCCTGTTCGTGCTGCCCAACAAGCGGCTTCAGGCCCACCGTGGCCTGCGCCAGAAGGTCGCGGCCCTGCGCGAGGCGTTGGAGCGTATCGTCCGCCGCGAGTACGGGCGCGAGCAGGAGCGCGCCGACGCCCGGCTCCGCGACGCGATCAGCCCCTACACCCGCTTTACGGAGGGGGAGGAGGAACGGCTGGCGCAGGCAGGAGCGCGGGCCGCCGAGTTGCGCGTCCGCCTGGACGCCCTGCGCGCCGAGGTGAGCGCCCTGCGGTAGCCGGGTTTGACAACGGGGGGCGCATCGTCTACCCTTGTCCGTGCGGCATTTTTGCCTCCCCGTGTTCGGCCTGCCAGTGTAGCTCAGCGGTAGAGCAACTGATTCGTAATCAGTAGGTCGTCGGTTCAAATCCGACCCCTGGCTCCAGAATCTCACAGACCCGCTCCAGCAGCGGGTTTTTTCTTTTGCTGCCGTCTTCGACAGGGCGGGCCATGGTTTCAGTGCCCTCCTGATTTGTCAGTGTCCGACAGAGTTTCTCAAGGCTGACGCCAGACCCACGACCCACTCCCGCACAGAGAGGAAGCGGGCATCGGAGGAGGGTAGGCCTGCGTGGCGGCCATTGGTGGTCAATGGCCGGCGGGCTTCGCTACTCCGGTCGCCCACCTCCCGCCGTTGCCGCCGCCTGGGAGAAGGCCATGTTACGTCCCCTCACCCCACCGCCCGCCGACCAGTCCGCCTCGGCCTGTCTCAGGACGACCTCTGCCCGTCCTCCCGGGACCGCCCGGTGTCGTTGGTCCCCACCCTCCTTGAGGCGGCGCTGGCCTCTCTCCCAATCGGCGGTCCGGGGCAAGGAGTGGAGCGGCGGCTCTCTTGCCCCAAAGACCCCGCCCCGTGCCCGGTTGACAGCCTCCGTACCCCCCGCTAAAGTAGACAAGCCCTGAAACGCGCCCCTGCGCGGGCGACACAGCCAAGACGTGCCGAGGTGGCGGAATTGGTAGACGCACTAGTTTCAGGGACTAGCGCCGCGAGGCGTGTGGGTTCAAGTCCCATCCTCGGCACCACAGGAGAAGGCCCCCGCCCCGCGCGGGGGCGTTCGCTTTTCGGCTGATTGAGGCTGCCAGCCAGAAGTGCCGGGTGGGGTTGAACGAACGTCAGTGGCTGAGGGGAGAGCTTCTCGATTGGCGTTTGCGGACCACCGCCGCTTGGTAGACCTCCTCCAGTGCGGCGGCCCGCACGGGCAGGTCGTACTGCCGGGCGCTCTCCCTCGCCCCCACTTGCAGGGCGGGCAGGCGAATGGGGTCGAGGACGTGCAGCAGTCCGGCGGCCAGCGCATCAGGTGTGGCGTCCGTGACGGTGCCGTTCACGCCCTCCGTCACGAGGTCCAGGGCGGCGGGGCTGCGCGCGGCGACAAGGGGCGTGCCCGCCGCGAGGGCCTCAATCATGCTCATGGGCAGGACTTCGGACGTGCTGGCGGTGAGGAAGGTGTCGGCGGCGGCCAGCGCCTCGGGCACCCGCGCGTAGGGCACCGGGCCGGTGAAGGTCACGCCCTCAGGAGCCATCGCCTGGGCGTCGGCGCGGGCCGGGCCGTCCCCCACCACCAGGAGGCGCAGCTCCGGGCGTGACGCCTGCGCCTGGGCGAAGGCGCGCAGCATCACGCTGAGATTTTTCTCGTGGGCGAGGCGGCCCAGATACATCACGAGGGGCACGTCCCCCGGCACACCGAACTCGGCCCGGAACGCCTCACCCCCCGCCCGCGCGAAGGCGGCGAGGTCCACCGGGTTGGGGAAGAGGTGAACCTCCCCGCCGTAGCCGTACTCGCGCAGCATCTCCACCATCGCGCGGCCCGGCGCGAGCACCGCGTCCACCCGCCGCGCGAAGGCCGACACGTGCGGGCGCAGCATCGCGCGGCCCACCCGCCTCGGCATGGGCGCGTAATGCAGGTACTGGTCATACTGGGTATGCGCGGTGAAGACCACGGGGGCACCGGAGAGCCGCGCCCAGGTCAGCGCCAGCCGACCGGCGAGGAAGGGGTGCATGGTGTGGAGCACGTCCAGATCACGTAGCGGCAGCCGCGAGATCAGGAGTGGCCCCGGCGCGAGCATCACCGGGTAGTCGGCGGGGGCACCGAGCGCCCGCGCCCCCGCGAAGGACGAGTTGAGGCGGTACACCCCCTCCTCGCGCGCCGGGGCCTGTGGGTGGCGGGGGGCGAACACGCGCACGTCGTGGCCCCGCTCGCGCAGGCCGCGTGCGTACAGGGCGGTGCTCGTCGCGACGCCGTTGCGCGACGGCAGGTAGGTGGCGGTGACGATCCCGACTCGCACGTTCCCCGAGAGTGTACCGGGCGGGGCGGTGGGGGAGGGCGTTATCCTGCCGGGCATGACCGGCCCAGCCCACGGCGTCCCCCTCGTCATCCCCTGCGTGGACATCCAGTCGGGCCGCGCCGTGCGGCTGCTGGGCGGCGACCCCGACCGGGAGACGGTGTACTTCGACTCCCCGCTGGACGCCGCGCGCCACTGGGCGGGCCTGGGCGCGGGCCTCGTGCATCTCGTGGACCTCGACGCCGCTACCGGGCGCGGCGAGAACCGGGGGGTCATCCGCCGCATCGTCGCCGAGCTGGAGGGAGTGGAGATCGAGGTCGGCGGCGGCATCCGCGACCGCGAGAGTGCCGAGGAGTTGTTGCGGGCGGGCGTGAGCCGCGTCGTGATCGGCACCGCCGCCGTCCGCGATCCCGAGCTGGTGCGCGTTCTGATCGAGGCTCACGGTCCCGAGCGGGTCGTCGTCAGCCTCGATGCGCGCGGGCTGGAGGTCGCCACCCACGGCTGGGCGCGTGGCAGCGGCCTCACCGTCGCCGACCTGACACCCATCCTCGCCGACGCGGGGCTGGAGACCCTGATCTTCACCGACGTGACGCGCGACGGCAGCCTGCAAGGACTGGACCGCGAGCTGATGCGGGCCGTGCGGCAGCTGTGGACGAATACCCTGATCGTGGGCGGCGGCGTCGCCACGCAGGACGATGTGCGCCTGCTCGCCGGGGAGGGCATTCAGGGGGCGATTGTCGGGCGCGCGATCTACGAGGGGACGCTGGCGTATCCGGTGGTGGGGCTTTAGCAGCGGTCAGTGGTCAGCCATCAGCTTTCAGCCATCAGAACAACAGAGCTACCGCTTGAAGAAGTTCGTAGAGCAAGGGCTTTACCCCTTCTTCCGTCTCCCCAACCCCACCAGCCGCAGCACGATCACGACGGGGAGGGCGAGGACGGCGCTGACGGCATTCCAGAGTGCGGCCCCCACGCCGGGCGTCAGACGCCTTTCGCGGGGGGGGGCACTGGGGCGGGGTGAGGCGGATGCGGAGTGCCCACGCCGGGGCAGCGGCAGACCCAGCACACGGCCCCGCGAGTCGCGCACCGTCTCCGCCGGGGAGGCACTCTCGGCGGCGGCCTGCTCCTGCCCGCTGGGTTGGGTGCTGATGTCCGCTCCCCTCGCGGCGACGGCCTCCTTCTTGCCGACGTTGGCGGCCCCGCCCGCGCGCGTGCCGTACTTCTGGGAGTAGACCCACGTCACCTCGGCCCCGAAGAAGAAGATCATGCCGCTGTAGTACAGCCACAGCATCAGGATCACGAGCGACGCGGCGGCCCCGAACACGCTGCCCGGCGCGGCCCGACCGAGGTAGAGGCCGATGGCGAGCTGGCCCAGCGTGAAGAGGACCGCCGTCACGGCGCTGCCCACCCAGACCTCGCGCCATTCCAGCCGGACGCTGGGGAGCACCTTGTACACGGCGGCGAAGACCAGCGTCAGCAGCCCGACCCCCAGCGCGAGGGTGCCCAGCCGCACAAAGATGGCCCCCGCCCCGATGATGTCGCCCAACTGCTGCGCCACCGACGCGAGGTAGGTGTTCAGTCCCAGGAAGGCGAGCAGCACCAGCCCGATGACCAGAATGAGGACGAACGACAGCACCCGGCTCTTCACGATGGCGAGCGCCCCCTGCGGCGGTGGCGGGTCGGCCCCCCACAGGCTGTTGAGGGCATCCTGAAGCTGGACGAACAACCCCGTCGCGCCCAGGAACAGGGTGACGAAGCCCAGGACGGTGGCGATCAGCGAGCCGCGCTGCAAGCCCTCCTGATTGGCGATGAGTTCGCGCAGGAAGCTCGCCGCCTGCTCCCCGAGGTTGAGCGCGAGCAGGCTCTCCGGCCCCAGCAGGTTCGTCACGACCGTCTCATCCGAGAGGAAAAAGCCCGCCACCGCCACCGCGAACAGCAGCAGCGGCGCGAGGCTGAACAGCGCGTAGTACGCGATGGCCGCCGCCAGCCGGGGGGCCTTGTCCTGCCCGAAGGCCAGCGCCGCCTCCCGGATGAGGGTGAACAGGTCCGCGAGCTTGAGCTTCACGTCGGGCAGTCTACCGGGACGGGGCAAGAGGCTTAGCCTGCTTCCATGCGCCCCATCCCATCCGGCTTCACGCAGACCCTTACCGTGCGCGTCACCGATGAGATGACCGTCCAGTTCGGAGAACTCGGCGCGGTCCATCCCGTCTACGCGACCTACTGGATGGCGCGGCACTTCGAGGAGGCTGGGCGCAAGATCATCCTCCCCTTCTTGGAGGACGGCGAGGGCGGCATCGGCACTTCCGTCGAGGTCACGCACACCGCCTCGGCGCTGCCCGGCATGACCGTCACCGTGACCGCCACCTTCGAGCGCATGGAGGGCCGTCGCGTCGTGTGCCGGATGCGCGCCGTCTCCGAGCTGGGCGACGAGATCGGCCACGGCACGACCGGCCAGATGGCGCTGCCGCAGGCGAGGATCGACGCAGGATTCGGGGCGCTGCGGGCGCGGTGGGCGGAGCGGCGGGGTTGAGCGTTCTGTTCACGCCCCGCACGGAAAGCCCCGGCCAGTCGGCGTGCCCTGACCGGCGTTCCCTGTGTACTTTTCGCTGTGCTTTTCGTGCCTGAACCCCGTCCAATCCGTGCGGGCTATCCTGTACCGCCATGCCCGAAGCCCCCCGCGTCTCCCGCTACTACGACGTGCGGCGCGACGAAGACGGCCACCGTTACCTCGACGTGAACGTGACCGGCTTCTCGCTGCTGCAAACGCCCCTGCTCAACAAGTCCACCGGCTTCACCCGCGAGGAACGCCGCGCCCTGGGGCTGGAGGGTCTTGTCCCGCCCCACACGAGCACCCTGCCCGAGCAGAAGGAACGCACCTACCTGCGCTACGTCCAACTCGGAACCGACCTGGAGCGCCACGAGTTCCTGCGCGCCCTGCAAGACCGCAACGAGGTGCTGTTCTACGCGATCCTCGCCGACCACCTGGAGGAGATGCTCCCCATCCTCTACACACCGACGGTGGGCGAGGCGGTCCGCATCTTCTCGCACATCTACCGCTACCCGCGCGGCTTCGCGGTCAGCACCGAGGACATCGACCGGGTGGACGAGCTGCTGGGGAACGTGCCCCTCAACGACGTGCGGATGATCGTGGCGACCGACTCCAGTGCCATCCTCGGCATCGGGGACCAGGGCTTCGGGGGCATGGCGATCAGTATCGGCAAGCTCAGCCTGTACACGGCGGCGGGCGGCGTCGGGCCTGACAAGACGCTGCCCGTGGAGCTGGACGTGGGCACCGACCGTCAGGACCTGATCGACGATCCCCTGTACCTCGGCGTCCACCACCGGCGGCTGACGGGTCCCGAGTACGACGAGTTCCTCGACCGCTTCGTGGAGGCGACCGCCGCGCGCTACCCGAAGGCGATCATCCAGTGGGAGGACTTCGCGCGGGGCACGGCCTTCCGGGTGCTGGAACGCTACCGCCGGGTCGTGCCGTCCTTCAACGACGACATCCAGGGCACGGGCGCGATGGCCCTCGCGGGGCTGATGAGCGCGAGCCGTCTCAAGGGCGAGGTGTTGCACGATCAAACGTTCGTCGTCGTCGGCGCGGGGGCGGGCGGTATCGGCGTGGCGAGCGCGATTCGGCAGGGGCTGATGCATGACGGCCTGAGCTACGCGGAGGCGAACGCCCGCCTGTTCGTGGTGGACCGCTTCGGCCTCCTGATGCACGGCCAGCCCATCGAGGACCACCAGCGTTCCTTCGCCAAGCACCCGGAGGACCTGCCCGGCTGGGAGGTCGCGGGCGAGTGGCCCACCCTGCACGAGACGGTCGTGAACGCCCGCGCCACCGCCCTCCTCGGCCTGACGGGGGTGCCCGGCCTCTTCCAGCAACCCACCGTGGAGGCGATGCTGGCGTTTGCGGAGCGCCCCATCGTCTTCCCCCTCTCCAACCCGACGAGCAACGTGGAGGCGCAGCCCGCCGACCTTCTGCGCTGGAGCGGTGGCGCGGCCATCATCGCCACGGGCAGCCCCTTCCCGGACATCGAGTACGGCGGCAAGATGTATCCGGTCGGGCAGGGCAACAACGCCTTCATCTTCCCCGGCCTGGGCTTCGGGGCCGTCATCAGCCGCGCCCGCGAGATCACCGACGGCATGGTGATGGAGGCCGCGCAGACCCTTGCCGACGAGACGAAGGCGCACGGCGACCGCGTGTACCCGCCCATCTCCCACCTCCGCGAGGTCAGCATGAGGGTGGCCGTCCGCGTCGCCCGCAAGGCCATCGACGAGGGCGTCTGTGCCGAGCGCCGCATTCGCAACCTCACCGACGACGAGCTGGAAGCCTTCGTGCGGGGCCGCCAGTGGACGCCGAAGTATCTGCCGCTGAGGAAGGCGGTAGGCGCGCGGGAGTAAGGAGTAAGGGGTGAGGGGTGAGGGGTGAGGGGTGAGCGGTTAGGGCGGTTGCTGAGGAACGCCGTTTTGAACATCTCCTCTGTGTTTTTAGCTCCTCCCCCTTGAACGCCTGATGTGAATTAGAAAATAAGCGTGTCAGATGTACTTTTTGCCCCCCCTCCCCTTGCGGGAGAGGGGTGACGAGCACCGCTCGTCCTCCTGCTAGACGGTAGAAGTACCTCCACCGCCCGATCTGCAATTCACATCAAGCGTCCCCTGGGGGAGGCTGGGAGGGGGTGAACGGGCCGAGCGTCCCCGCAGACTTGAAAGGCGTTCAGGCCCTGCTCCACCAGCGAAGCGGGTTCCACGTCCCCTCTGCCTTGCAGCTTTGCGAGTCACCCCGCCCCTTCGAAGGCGGCTCTCCGAATGACCGACGAGGGGAGAGGCGGAACAACCTGACCCGGAACTTCTGACCGTCCCGGTGCCAAATGAGGGAGGGGGAATTGACACCCCCCTGCCCCCGTGCCAGCATGTCCTGCACATATAACTTGGACTGCGTGCAGGGTTTGCACGGTTCCCGCTTCCGGCGGGTGCCCTGTGCCTGGCGCTGGAGGTCTCCTATGAAGCACACCCGTTCCCTGTTGCCCCTCCTCCTGGCCCTCGGCGCTGGCACGGCTCTGGCCGACAAGGTGGTGAACATCGGCTACAGCGGTCCCCTCTCGGGCGGCGCGGCCTTCTACGGCAAGGACACCCAGAGCGGCATCGAGATGGCGATCAACGAGATCAACCGCGCGGGCGGCGTGACCGTCAAGGGCGAGAAGGTGACGTTCCGGCTCGTGTCGCTGGACGACCGCTACCTCCCCAACGAGACGGCGACGAACGTGCGACGCCTGACCTCGCAGGGCATCAACGTGGTGTTCGTGCCCCACGCGGGCGGCATCCTGACCGTGCAGCCGCTGACCGGGCGCGACCCCAACTTCCTGCTGGTCGCGTACTCCAGCGAGCCGAAGATTCTGGAGGCCAACAACCCCATGACCTTCATGCTGCCGCCCCGCTACGACAACTACCTCCAGCCCTTCGTCTCCACGCAGATGCGGGCGTTCGGGAAGAAGCTCGGCATGGTCGGCACCACGAGCGCCTACGGCAAGCAGTGGGCGGAGGCGATTACCGGGGAGTGGGCCAAGCAGGGCGGCACGGTCGGCGCGAACAACGGCGTGGACTACGCGACCACCGTGGACTACTCCAGCGCCGTGACGAAGGCCCTCGCCGAGAAGCCCGACGTGCTGTTCATCGGCGGGCCGTCGCAGCCCACCGCGCTCGTGGTGAAGGCGGCGCGCGAGCAGGGGTTCAAGGGCGGCTTCATCGTGATGGACCAGGCGAAGTTCGAGCAGATGGACACGGTGGTTCCGCGCGCCTACCTCGACGGCTCGGTCGGCGTGCTGCCCACGAAGGAGTTCCCCGGCACGCAGGTCTTCGTGTCGCAGTACCAGCGCGCCTACAAGAAGATTCCCACCAGCGAGGCGGGCCTGAACTACATGGGCATGAACGTCATCGCGCGGGCGATGGAGCTGGCGGGCACCACCGACGACCCACGGGCGATCCGGGCGCAGCTCAACGCCGCCGCTAAGAGTCTGCCGCTGGGCAAGACGGTCTACAAGCTGACGGGCGTGACGGCGGGCGGGCACGTGGACGCGGAGTTCATCATCGCCTCGGTGAAGAACGGCAAGTACAGCCGCCTGCGCGTGGCGAAGGTGTTCAAGTAAGAGCGCCGCCGACCTGAACCGAAGCGATCCCGCCGCGTCCCGTCACCACGAGGGGCGCGGTCCCCTCTGAACCGGAGACTGAGCCTTGACCCTCTTCCTGCAACAACTGTTCAACGCCCTCGCGCTGGGGGGCGTGTACGCGCTCGTGGCGCTGGGGCTGACCCTGGTGTACGGCGTGATGCGCGTGCCCAACTTCGCGCACGGCGGGCTGTACATGCTCGGCGCGTACTTCACCTATGCCGTCCTCTCCGGGCTGGGGGTGGGCTACGTGCCCGCGCTCCTCATTGCGGCTCTGGGGGTGGCCCTGCTCGCCGCCGGGCTGGAGCGGCTGGTGTTCTACCCGCTGAGAAACGCCCCGCACGTCCACTCCATGATCGCCGCCGTCGGGGTGCTGTTCTTTTTGGAGGCGGCGGTGCAACTGATCTGGGGGCCGGACTTCAAGCAGATCGCCGAGCCGGTGCCGGGCATCCTGAACGTGGGCGGCGTGATCATCACGTGGCAGCGCCTCCTCGTGATCGTGGCGTCCGTCCTCGTGATGCTGGGGCTGAACTTCTTCCTCAAGCGCACGCTGACGGGGGCGACCATCGAGGCGATGAGCCAGAACCGCGAGGGTGCCCGCCTCGTCGGGGTGAACGTGAACCGGGTCGGGATGCTCACCTTCGCCATCTCCGGGGCGCTCGCCGCCGCCGCCGCCGCCCTCATCGCGCCCATCATCTCGGTCGCGCCCAGCATGGGGGAGGTCATGAACCTCAAGGTCTTCGCCATCATCATCCTCGGCGGGATGGGCAGCGTGCCGGGCGCGATTGTCGGCGCGTTCCTCCTCGCCTTCGCGGAGGTCTTCGGGGGCTTTTACATCAACCTCGACTTCGCGGACGTGATCGGCTTCGCGGCGCTCGTGATCGTGCTCGCCATCCGGCCCGAGGGGCTGTTCAGGAGGGGGACGTGATTCCGGTGAGCGCGACTGCGCGAACCCGACTGGAAGGAGTAGGAAGAATGAGGAACACGCGGACGTGGAGGGCCGGGTGGCGGGTTGTCCGCCCGGTACGGAACGGGAGCGTGTTCCGATGAACCGCGCGGCAGGGTTCAAACCGGGCGTCTGGGGCTGGGTCGCCGTCTTCGCGCTCGCGGCGCTGCTGCCGCTGCTGCGGCCCGGCAACTACGTCCTCGACGTGGCGATCAACACGATGATCTGGGCGATGGTCGCCTACGGCCTGAACGTGATGCTGGGCTACACGGGCCAGCTCCCGCTCGCGCACGCGGGCTTCTTCGGGATCGGGGCGTACACGGTGGGCATCCTGACCTTGAAACAGGGGTGGAATTTCTGGCTCGCGTGGCCCCTGGCGGTGGTGCTGTGCGCGCTCGGCGGGCTGCTGCTCGGGCTGATCGCCTTCCGCACACGCGGGGAGGTCTTCGCCATCTTCACCCTGGGCGTCGGCGTGATCATCTCCCTGATCATCAACAAGTGGGACGATCTGACGGGCGGCAACGACGGCCTGAACGGGGTGCCGCCCGCCTCCAGCCTGTTCGGCATCGACTTCTCGCGCTCGGCGAACTTCTATTACGTGGCGCTCGCGGCGCTGGCGGTCACGGTGCTGGTGGTGGCGCGGTCGCGGGGCAGCGTGTTCGGGCGCTCGCTCGTCGCCATCCGGGGCGGGGAGGACCTCGCTCGAAGCGCCGGAATCAACGTCTACACCCACAAGCTGCGCGCTTTGATGCTCTCGACCGCCATCGCGGGCTTCGCGGGCGGGGTGTACGCGGCCTACGTGGGCTTCCTCGGTTCGGGCGTCACCGGGCCGGTCACGACCTTCACGATCCTGCTGTACCTGCTCGTGGGCGGGGTGGGGACGCTCGCGGGGCCGCTCGTGGGCACGGCGCTGATCTACGTGGCGCTGCAATTCATGAAGGGCCTCCAGGACTACCAGTACATCGTGTTCGGGCCGCTGCTCGTCCTGCTCGTGCTGTTCGCGCCGCAGGGGCTGGCGGGACTGTGGGACCGCGCTCAGGCCCGGCGGGTGCAGACGCGCACGGAGAGGTCGGTGGACCATGCCTGAAACCATGCTGGAGGTGCGGGACCTCGGCATCCGCTTCGGCGGCCTCCACGCCGTCCGCGACGTGACGGCGACCCTCCCGGTGGGCCAGATCACCGCGATCATCGGGCCGAACGGGGCGGGCAAGAGCACCTTCTTCAACCTGATCTCGGGCTTCTACAAGCCCACGTCGGGGCGCATCTCCTTTCAGGGCGAGGACATCACGCGCCTGAGGACCCACGAGGTCGTCTCGCGCGGCATCGCCCGCACCTTCCAGACGACGACGATCTACAAGGAACTCTCCGTCCTCGACAACGCGATGATCGGCCACCGGGTCCGCACGCGCGCCGGGCTGCTGGACGCTCTCCTCCGCACGGGCCGCGAGCGCCGCGACGAGGAGGAGAGCCGCGCCGGGGCGATGCGGTCGCTGGAACGGGTGGGCCTCGCCGCGCACGCCGGGCGGCCCGCCGGGGCGCTGACGCAGGAGGGGCAGAAGCGGGTCGGCATCGCGATGGCGCTCTCCAGTGATCCCAAACTCCTGTTGCTGGACGAACCCGCCGCCGGGATGAACCCCGAGGAGACGGTGAACCTGATGGCCCTCATCCGCGAACTGGTGTCGGGTGGGCTGACGGTCGCCCTCGTGGAGCACAAGATGAGCCTCGTGATGGGCCTCGCCGACGGCATCGTGGTGCTGCACCACGGCCAGAAGATCGCGCAGGGCACGCCGGGCGAGGTCAGCCGCGACCCCGCCGTGATCGAGGCGTACCTGGGCGGCCACGCGCACGGCGGGCAGATGGGGCAGGCGACTCCCGCTCCCGCCCCGGAGGTCCCGCATGCTTGAGGTCCGCGACCTGAGCGTGAAGTACGGCCACTTCACCGCCCTGCACGGGGTCAATCTCACCGTCCAGCCCGGAGAGATCGTCGTGCTGCTGGGCGCGAACGGGGCGGGCAAGAGTACCCTCTTCCGCACGCTGAGCGGCCTTCAGCGCCCGGCGGGCGGGACGGCCACCTGGAACGGCGTGCCGATGACGGGTGGACGACCCGAGGACAACGTGGCGCGCGGCGTGGCCCTGTGTCCCGAGGGACGGCTGCTGTTCCCCGACCTCAGCGTGGAGAAGAACCTGCGGCTGGGGGCCTTCGTCCACCGCCGCGACGGGGCCGGGACCGCGCGGGAGCTGGAGCGGGTCTACGCCCTGTTCCCCATCCTCGTGGAGAAACGCGCCGACCCCGCCGGGAGCCTCTCGGGCGGGCAGCAGCAGATGGTCGCCATCGCCCGCGCGCTGATGGCCCGCCCGCAACTCCTGCTCCTCGACGAACCCTCGCTCGGCCTCGCGCCCCTCGTCGTGGAGCAGGTCTTCGGGGCGATCCGGCGCGTGAACGAGGCGGGCGTGAGCGTCCTTCTCGCCGAGCAGAACGCCTTCGCTGCCCTCGGCATCGCCCACCGGGGCTACGTGCTGGAGGGCGGGCGCGTGTCGTTGCAAGGTTCGCAAGGGGAGCTGCTGGGCGACGACCGGGTGAGGAGCGCGTACCTGGGCGTGTAAGGATGAAGACATGGGGCGGAGTGTAAGTTCGTATTTACACTCCGCTGTCATTGTGGTGATGCGGCCCGGCTACACTCCATTCCAGTGGCCCCAGTCGGGGCGAACCCGGACGAGAGCACCGCCGTACCCGGTCAAGACAAGACGGCGCGGACACCAGGGAGGTGTCACGGTATGGCTTGGATTCTGCTCGTCGTCGCGGGTCTCTTGGAAGTCGGCTGGGCCATCGGCCTGAAGTACACGGAGGGCTTTACCCGTCCCCTGCCCACGGTGCTCACCGTGATCAGCATGGTCGCCAGCATCGGGCTGCTCGGCCTCGCCACTAAGACGCTGCCCATCGGCACAGCCTACGGCGTGTGGGTCGGCATCGGCGCGGTGGGGGCCGCCATCCTCGGCATTGTCCTCTTCCGCGAACCTGCCACGCTCTCCCGCCTCGTCTTCGTGGCGATGATGATCGTGGCGATCATCGGGCTGAAGGCGACGAGCGGGCATTGAAGGCAGCCGCCAGCCGCCAGCCTTCAGCGGCCAGCAGAATCCCGGAGACAACCTTTCCAAGTGACCAACAGAAGAACCGCCCCCGATCACTGGAGGCGGTCCTTTCTTCTGCTGGTGGCCGGAAGCTGGCCGCTGGCGGCTTTACGCCCCCGGTCGCGCCACGTTCTGCCCCTGGCTGGGCGGAATCGTCGCGGGCTGGCCCTCTGGCGCGGGCAGCAGCAGCAGGTTCAGCACCTCGCCCACATGCTGGGCCGTGTGAATCCGCAGGTCGGCGCGAATGCTCTCGGGCACGTCCTGAAGGTTCGGCTCGTTGTCCTGCGGGAAGATGACCTCGCGGATACCGCCCTGGTGCGCGGCGAGCAGCTTCTCCTTGAGGCCGCCGATGGGCAGCACGCGCCCGCGCAGGCTGATCTCGCCCGTCATCGCCACGTCCATGCGGGCCGGGCGACCCGTGATCGCGCTGATGACGGCGGTGGCAATCGTGATGCCCGCGCTGGGGCCGTCCTTCGGCGTCGCGCCGTCGGGGAAGTGGACGTGCAGATCGAGATTCTTGTGGAAGTCGGGGTCGGCCCCGTACTCGGCGGCGTGGGCGCGCAGGTAGGCGACCGCCGCGCTGACGCTCTCCTTCATCACGTCACCCAGCGAGCCGGTCATGCTGATCTTGCCCGTGCCGGGGGTGGCGAGCGCCTCCACGACCAGCATGGTGCCGCCCACGCTCGTCCACGCGAGGCCCTGCGCGACGCCGATCTGGGGTTCCTTCTCCATCCGGTCGGGGCGGTGCAGCGGCACGCCGAGGTAGTCGGGAATCTGAGGCGCGTCAAGGACCTTCAGGCCCTCCCACGGCTTCTCCAGCAGCTCGCGGGCCGCCTTGCGGGCGAGCTTGCTGATCTGGCGGTCGAGATTACGCACGCCGCTCTCGGCGGTGTACTCCTCCACGATCCGGTTCAGCGCCGCGTCCGTGACTTCCAGCTTACCCGTCAGGCCGTGGCTCTTGATCTGGCGGGGCACCCGGTAGCGCTTGGCGATCTCCACCTTCTCGGGCTGGGTGTAGCCGGGAATCTGGATGACCTCCATGCGGTCGAGCAGGGGCCGGGGGATGGTCTGGAGGGTGTTGGCCGTCGTGATGAACATGACCTGCGAGAGGTCGTAGGGCACCTCGAGGTAGTGGTCCTGGAAGGTGTGGTTCTGCTCGGGGTCCAGCACCTCCAGCATCGCGCTGGAGGGGTCGCCGCGCCAGTCGCTGCTCATCTTGTCGATCTCGTCGAGCAGGATGATCGGGTTGGTCACGCCCGCCGTCTTCATCGCCTGGATGATGCGGCCCGGCATGGAGCCGATGTAGGTGCGGCGGTGGCCGCGAATCTCGGCCTCGTCCCGCACGCCGCCCAGCGCCATCCGCACGAACTTGCGGTTCAGGCTGCGGGCGATGCTCTTGCCCAGCGAGGTCTTGCCCACGCCGGGAGGGCCGACCAGCACCAGGATCGGGGCGCGCAACTCGCCGTCGTCGATGCGCTCCTCGGCGGTGCGCTCGCGGCGCTGCTCCTCGGTCTCACCCTCCTTGTGGGTGAGCTGGCGCACGGCCAGGAACTCCAGGATGCGGTCCTTCACGTCCCCGAGGGCGTAGTGGTCGGCGTCCAGAATCTCGCGCGTGCGGTTCACGTCGAGAATCTCCTCGTCGCGCTTGCTCCACGGCACGTCGGTCAGCCAGTCGATGTAGTTGCGGACGACCGTGCTCTCGGGGCTGCCGCCGGGAGTGCGCTCCAGGCGGGCCAGCTCCTTGAGGGCCTTGTCCTTGACCGACTCGGGCATCCCGGCGGCCTCAATCTTCTCGCGCAGGGCATCGACCTCGGCGGGGCCGTCCTCGCCGCCGCCCAGCTCCTTGCCGATGGCCTTCATCTGCTCGCGCAGGTAGTACTCGCGCTGGTTGGCGTCCATCTGCTCCTTGACGCGCCCCGCGATCTTCTTGTCCATGTTGAAGCGCTCGGAGTCGCGCGTCAGGAAGCGCAGCACCGCCTCCAGCCGGGTGCGCGGGGCAGCAGCGTTCAGGACCTCCTGCTTCTCCTCGGGCGTCCAGGTGGCGTGATGCGCGACGGAATCGGCCAGCGCGCCCGCGTCGTTCAGGTTCTTCAGGCCCTCGAGCTGGTAGTTGTCCAGCCGCAGGTTCTTGTTCTGGCGCTGGTACTCCTCGAAGGCCGACTTGACCTCCTGCACGAGCACCTGCACCTCGCGGGCCGCCGTCTCGTCCAGCGTTTCGGCGACGGGCAGCGTCTCGGCGCGCACCCGCAGGTAGGCGGCGGGCACCTCGCCCGTCACGCGGGCACGCTCCTGCGCCTCCACGAGCACTTGGTAGGTGTTGTCGGGCATGCGGACGACCTGCTTGACGACCGCCAGCACGCCCATCTCGTACAGCTCCGCGCGGGTGGGATCGTCGGTGCGGGCGTCCCGCTGGGTCAGCAGCAGCACGCGGCGGTCGGAGGCCTGCGCCTCGTCCACGGCGCGCTTGCTCTTGGGGCGGCCCACATCGACGTTCATGGTGATGCCGGGCAGGATCACGATGTTCCTGAGCGCAACTACGGGAAGTTCCCAGATCATGCTTGCTCCTTGAAACCGGGCCGGAAGGGGCCAGGGGGTAGGGTGAGGGGGAAAGCGGGGAACCCTGCGCAGGCCGCGCTCCTCTGTGGCGTGACCCCTGCAAAAGACACCCCGCCCACGATGTCCCCAGATTGTAAGGACGTGGGCGGGGGGTGGCTGTAATCTATCTCTCTTTTAAGCAGACTTCTTGAGTCCCTTCGACTCAAGCAGGCTCAGGGGATGGTCGATGCTGGGGGCGTCGAAGCGCAGTTCGCGCAGGCCCTCCAGCGGCAACTCGAAGAGGAGGTCGGTCATCGCCTTTTCGAGCACCGCACGCAGCCCACGCGCGCCCGTCTTGCGCTCCTTCGCCCGGTGAGCCACCTCACGCAGCGCGGCGTCGGTGAAACTCAGGTCCACGTTCTGGAACCCGAACAGCGCCTGATACTGCCGAACGATGGCCCCCTGCGGCTCGGTGAGGATGCGGACGAGCGCGTCCTCGTCGAGGTCCTGAAGCTGGACCACGAGGGGCAGGCGGCCCACGAACTCAGGAATCAGCCCGAACTTCACGAGGTCCTCCGGCAGGAAGCGCAGTTCCTCCTTCTCCTCACCCTTGTGCTCGGCCCCGAAGCCCACCGCGCGGACGTTGGTGCGGGCGCGGGCAATCTCGGCCATGCTCTCGAAAGCGCCGCCCACGATGAACAGGATGTTGCGCGTGTTCACCTGCACGAGTTCCTGCTGCGGGTGCTTGCGGCCCCCCTGCGGCGGCACCTGCGCGACCGTGCCCTCGATGATCTTGAGCAGCGCCTGCTGCACGCCCTCGCCGCTCACGTCGCGGGTGATCGAGGTGCCCTCGCTTTTGCGGGCGATCTTGTCGATCTCGTCGATGTAGATGATTCCGCGCTCGGCGGCGGCCACGTCGTACTCGGCGGCCTGGAGCAGCCGGACGATCACGTTCTCCACGTCGTCGCCCACGTACCCGGCCTCCGTCAGCGTGGTCGCGTCCGCGATGGCAAAAGGAACCTCCAGCATCTCGGCGAGCGACTGGGCGAGCAGCGTCTTGCCCGTGCCCGTCGGCCCGACGAGCAGGATGTTGCTCTTTTGCAGGTTCACGTCGGGGTGAGACAGGCGCTGGTAGTGGCTGACGACCGCGACCGCCAGCGCCTTTTTCGCCTCGTCCTGCCCGATCACGAACTCGTCGAGGTAGGCCTTGATCTCCTTCGGGCTGGGCAGCTCCGCGAGATTGAACTCGCTGCCCGCCTTCTTGTTCTGCTTGACGAGTTCGTGTGCCCGGTCGGTGCACTCGTTGCAGATGAAGGCCGCGCGCCCCGGAGCCTCGATGAGCTGGGCGACCTGGGGATGCTGCCGCCCGCAGAACGAGCAGCGGTCGCCCCCCGTCGTGCCGCCGCGCCCGGTCACAGGGCGGCCTCGGTCACGCGGGTGTGTTCGATCACCGAATCGATCAGGCCGTACTTCATCGCCTCGTCGGCGGACATGAAGTAGTCGCGCTCCATGTCGCGCAGCAGCTTGTCGTGGGGAAGGTCGGTATGGCGGTGGTACAGCCCCACCAGACGGTCACGCAGGTGCAGCACCTCCTTGGCCTGCACCTCCAGGTCGGGGGTGTTGCCCCGGAAGCCCGCCGACCCCTGGTGAATCATGATGCGGCTGTTGGGCAGGGCCATACGCTTGCCCTTGTCCCCGGCCATCAGCAGCACGCTGCCCATGCTCATGGCGATGCCGACGCAAATTGTCGAGACCGGTGCCTTGATGTAGCGCATGGTGTCGTAGATCGCCAGGCCCGCGTACACCTCGCCGCCGGGGCAGTTGATGTACATCTGGATTTCCTGCTCAGGGTTTTGCGAGTCGAGCAGGAGAAGCTGGGCCACGATGGTATTCGCCATCTGGGACTCGATGGGCGTGCCCACAAAGATAATCCGGTCCTTGAGCAGGCGCGAGTAGATGTCGTACATCCGCTCGCCCCGACCGGTCTGCTCGATCACGTAGGGAATCACGCTCATGGGGGCGATTATCGCACGGGACGAGAAGCGGAACGTGTCGGGATGGGGAGGGGGGGAGGGCAGGAGTCCCGGTGGCGGCACAGCGTTGGGGGCCTGGAAGTGGGCCGCCTCGTGCCACCCTACCGTCATGCACGGTGGCCTCCTCGTTACCTGAGCGCGATCATCTGAGCACGGCTTCAACCCGAGGGGGCGTCTCCCGGAAGTCATTCTCGGGATGGCCCGAACTTCAGAACCTTTCGCGTTGCAATGGACGGACTGGAGATTCCGCCCTCCTCACCCCTTACCTCATCCGTACGCCCCGGTACAGTCCACCGCCCCGTTCTCCCCCCACGCTGAGGTGTGAATCTCGCCTCTTACCGCGCGCTGGGCCGCTCGGGCCTGGTGGTCAGCCCCCTCGGCCTGGGCACCATGACCTTCGGCACCGCCCGCTGGGGCGCGTCCGACGACGAATCGAAGGCCATCTTCGACGCCTATGTGGAGGCTGGCGGCAATTTCATCGATACCGCCGACGTGTACGCCGGGGGCCGCAGTGAGGAGATGGTGGGGCGCTATGTGGCGCGGGGCCGGCTGCGTGACCGGCTGGTGCTGGCGACCAAAGCGTCGTTCGCCACCGACAGGGGCAACCCGCACGGCAGCGGCAACGGGCGCAAGCATCTGCGGCAGGCGCTGGAGGCCTCCCTGCGCCGCCTGGGCACCGACTACCTGGACCTCTACTGGGTGCATATCTGGGACATGGTGACTCCGGTGGAGGAGACCTTGCAGACCCTGGGGGACTTCGTGCGCGAGGGGCGCGTGCGGTACTTCGGATTTTCCAACGTGCCGGCCTGGTACGCCGCGCGGGCCGCCACGCTGGCGCAAGTACACGGCGTCCCCGGCCCGGTGGCCCTGCAACTGGAATACTCGCTGGTGGGCCGCGACCTGGAGCGTGAGCATGTGGCGGCGGCGCGCGAACTGGGGCTGGGTCTCACCCCCTGGAGTCCCCTGGCCGCCGGCTTCCTGACCGGCAAGTACACCCGCGAGGCCGGCGGCACCGGGGGCAGCGCCCAGGGCGAGGGCCGCCTGAACGGTCCCAACCCCTTTGGCGACACCAAGTTCACCGGGCGCAACTGGCACACGCTGGAGGTTTTGAAGACCGTGGCTGAGGGGGTGGGCCGCCCACCGGCGCAGGTGGCCCTGGCCTGGGTGGTGGCCCAGCCGGGCGTGACCTCCACCATCATCGGGGCCAGCAGCGCCAGACAACTGGCCGACAACCTGGCCTCGCTGGAAGTGCAGCTGAGTGCCGAGCAGTTGAAGCTGCTGGGTGAAGCCAGCACTCCCGAAGCGCCCCTGTTCTTCTCGGACACCCTGAGACGGCTCATTTTTGGCGGTGCGGACGTGCAGGGTTGGCTTCCGCAGCCGTAGATGGCAAAAGCCGCTTCGAGGCTCATCAGGTTGGTCACCCTGAGCGCGGGCGTTGGGTCGCGGCGCTCGGGGACGCTTCGTGGACGCTCAGCAGGACCACTCTTGTATGCCCCGCTCTGGGCGAGGCGAGGGGCCTATCCATCGGATGTCGAGCTGCTCCTTTGCCCCGTTGCCGCTCGGCGTGACCACTCTCGTGTTCACTGCTCCGGTGGACACCCACGGGAGGACGTGGAGCCGGTTCTTCTGCCCCTCCCCCTGGACTGGCAAAGCTGCGAACAAGCGGGAGGGGCGTCGCCCGAAACGACACCCCTCGACCTCTTGACCCCTGGACCCCCTCAGTCCACGATCATCGGGATCAGCACCGGGTTGCGCCCCGTCACCTTGCGGACGAACCTCCGCACGGCCCCGTACATATCGTCGCGCACGTCCTCCAGCCGCTTCTTCTCGCGCATTCCGCCTTCAACGGCCTCCAGCGCCACCTTGCGAATCTGGTTGTCGAGGTCGCGGTTGGCGCGCACGAAGCCGCGCGAGACGATCTCGACGTGGGGGGTAGGGTGCAGCACCGCCGTCATGATCAGGATGCCCTCCTGGCTCATGCTCACGCGGTCGAGCAGGATGTCGTCGCCGATGTCGCCCACGCCGAGGCCATCCACGTACACGGCCCCGGCGGGCACCGTGCCCGTCACCTTGAACTCGTCCGGGCCGAGCCGCACCACGTCGCCGTTCTTGGCGATGAGGGTGCGCTTGGGCGGGCGGGGAAGCGTCTGGGCGAGGCGGGCGTGGTTGATCTGGTGGCGGGGTTCGCCGTGCCACGGCAGGAAGAATTTGGGCCGGGCGAGGTTGAGGATCGTCGCCAGCTCCTCCTGCGAGCCGTGCCCGGAGGCGTGGACCCGGTAGGTCGGCGGGTAGTACACGTCCACACCGATCTCGTACAGGCGGTTGATGACGAGGTTGACGGCCTCCTCGTTGCCGGGGATGGGGTTGCTGCTCAGGATCACCGAGTCGCCCCGCCGCAGCGCGATCTTGGCGTGGGTGCCGAAGGCGAGGCGCGACAGCACGCTCATGGGCTGGCCCTGCGACCCGGTGCAGACGTACAGCACCTGCTGGTCCTGAAGGTTGCCGACCTCCTCGTTCGTCAGCAGGGGTTCGGGCAGGTCCATGTATCCCAACCCCTGCGCCACCTGTGCGTACTTGAGCATCGAGCGGCCCTCCATCACCACCCGGCGGCTCTGGCGGTGCGCGATCTGAATGACGTTCCCGATGCGGTGCACGTTCGAGGCGAAGGTCGTCATGAAGACGCGGCCCCGGCACTTGGAAATCACGTCCTCCAGGTTGCGCGTCACCTCCGCCTCGCTGACGGTGCGGCCCGGTCGCTCGGCGTTCGTGGAGTCGCTGATCAGGAGGAGCACGCCCTCCTTGCCCGCCTGCTCGATGCGCCCGAGGTCGCTGAGCTTGCCGTCGCTGGGTTCCTCGTCGAGCTTGAAGTCGCCCGTATGCACCACCCGCCCGACCGGCGTGGTCAGGATGTACCCCGCGTTGTCGGGGATGGAGTGGGTCATGCGGATGAACTCCACGTGGAAGCTCTTGCCGATGCGGACCTTGGCGTTCAGGTCCACCTCGCGCAGGTCCACGTCGCCGCCCCCCACCCCGAACTCCGCGAGCTTCTCGCGCACGAGGCCGAGGGTCAGGGGCGCGCCGTACACGGGCACGCGCGGCAGCCGGGGCAGGATATAGGGCAGGCCGCCGATGTGGTCCTCGTGGCCGTGGGTGAGAATCCAGCCCTTGATCAGCGCGGCGTGCTGCTGGAGGTAGTCGATGCGCGGGATGATCAGGTCGATGCCCATCTGGTGCGCGTCGGGGAAGGCGAGGCCGCCGTCCACCACCATGATCTCGTCGCCGTAGCGGTACGCGGTGATGTTCTTGCCGATCTCGCCCATGCCGCCGAGCGGAATGACTTCGAGGTGGGCGGTCTGCTCCGGCCCGGCCTGCTGCCCCGTCTGGGGGGTCCGGGCGTCTTGTTCTGGTTGGGTCATGTGTCGTCTTGGCTCCGGCGCACGCTTACTCTCCGGTGGTGTTCATCTGGTCTGTCAGAGACGGGTCGGGAACAGGGCGGCGCGAGGTTTGAATGGTGCGGCCACGCGGGGGCGCGGCCCGTGGAAGGCGGATTGTGTCACCCGACCACCGGGAAGGCGGTCGCGGCGCAGTGCGCTCAGGGTAGCACAGGGCCGCGTCTTGAGCCGACTGAAGAATCGGCCCGGCACATCCCGGCTCTGGCCCGCGCCGGTTGCCCATTCCCACGCCTCCGTTCCCCCGCCTCTGGCTCCCTAAACTCCTCCATCACGAAGTTGCCGGGTGAAGTCGTGGTGAAGACGCGTATCATGAAGGCGTGAACGCCCAACGAATCCTTGTGATCGAGGACGACCTCGACATCGCCAACGTGCTGCGGATGGACCTCACCGATGCCGGCTACGGGGTCGAACACGCCGACTCCGCGATGAACGGGCTGATCAAGGCCCGCGAGGACCACCCCGACCTGATCCTGCTCGACCTCGGCCTGCCCGACTTCGACGGCGGGGACGTGGTGCAGCGGCTGCGCAAGAACAGCGCCGTGCCCATCATCGTCCTGACCGCCCGCGACACCGTGGACGAGAAGGTCCGGCTGCTGGGGCTGGGGGCCGACGACTACCTCATCAAACCCTTCCACCCCGACGAGCTGCTCGCCCGCGTGAAGGTGCAGCTCCGGCAGCGCACCACCGAGAGCCTGAGCATGGGTGACCTCACCCTCGACCCCCAGAAGCGGCTGGTGACGTACAAGGCCGAGGAGCTGCGGCTCTCGCCGAAGGAGTTCGACATCCTCGCCCTTCTCATCCGCCAGCCGGGCCGGGTGTACTCGCGCCACGAGATCGGTCAGGAAATCTGGCAGGGCCGCCTGCCCGAGGGCAGCAACGTGGTGGACGTGCATATGGCGAACCTGCGTGCCAAGCTGCGTGACCTCGACGGCTACGGCCTGCTGCGGACGGTGCGCGGCGTGGGCTACGCGCTGCGGGGTTAAGGCGGGGAGGTTCGTGTGGCCGGTGACGGAGGCGTGATTTCGCCTGAGTAAGATGAAGGAGCGGTGATGATCCGGCCCTCCTTGTCGTATCCTGTGGACGAACCACCGGAGTTGCTCCTCGTCTTCCTCTCCTCCCAGGACTCCCCTTGATCCCCATGCCAGCGACCCCAGCCCCCGTCATCCCCTCGTCCCTGATCGAGATTCTGCTCGTGGAGGACAGCGAACCCGATGTCCTCCTCACGCAGGAGGCCTTCGAGGGTGCCCGCGTGCCCAACCGGGTCCACGTCGTCCGTGACGGGGTGGAGGCGCTGCGCTTCCTGCGCCGGGAGGCGGAGTACGCGGGGGCACCGCGCCCCGACGTGATCCTGCTCGACATCAACATGCCGCGCAAGAACGGGCTGGAGGTCCTCAGCGAGATCAAGGCCGACCCCGCGCTGGGCAGCATCCCCGTCGTGATGCTTACCACCAGCCAGGCCGAGGAGGACGTGCGCGGCTCCTACGCCCGGCACGCCAGCGGCTACGTCGTCAAGCCCGTGGGCTTCGAGAACTTCCTTCAGGCCATCCGCGCCTTCGAGGACTTCTGGATGACGTTCGTGCGGTTTCCGCCGCGCGCGTAGGGCGGCTAGCTTCCAGCACAATTCAGGACCAGAACAGAAAACGTCCCCAGCTCTTCAGGCCGGGGACGCTCGTTTTGAATCTGACTCAGCGGCGGTCGGTGCCGGTCGTGGTCGTGGTCGTCACCACGCGCTCGGGGCGGCGGTTGCGGCCCAGGAGGCCAGCGAGGCCAGCGAGGCCCAGCAGGCCCCAGGGGAACTGGCGGGTATCGGCCACGCCGTCGTTGTTGGAATCCACCACGCCGTCGCCGTTGGGGTCCACGGCCTCGTTGACCTCGGCGGCGGCGTTGTCCACGGCCTCGCCTGTGGCAGCGGCAGCGCCTTCGACGGCCTCACCGGTCGCGGCGGCGGCGTCACCCACGGCGTCTCCGGCGGCGGCGGCGGCGTCACCAGCAGCGTCCACCGCGCCCTCGACCGCATCCCCGGTCGCGGCGGCGGCCTCGTCCACGTTCTCGCCGATGCTCTCGGCGGCTCCGTCGGCAGCGTCGGCGTTGGTGTCGCCCGAGGTGGCGTCGGTGGTGCCCGTGTCGTTGCCGCTCGTGTCCTGCACCTGCACGAAGTGGGTGGAGGGCGCGGTGGCGAGGGCGGTGGGGGCGGCGAAGATCAGGGCGAGGGTCAGCAGCGTCTTATTCATGGGGTCTCCTTGAGTGCAGGCCGGAGAGGAGGTTCGGTCGAGCCTCCCCGAAGCGTCTTGCATTGTGGGCGGGAACCCTATGACGTGGCTGAGCTTTCCCTCCATAGGTTCTTTACGAGACAGGGGGTCAGGGCGTGCGCTCCGGTGTCATCTCCCGCATCGCCGCGAGGACGTTCGCCAGGTGAGCGTCCAGCTCCACCCCGAGTTCCCGCGCACCCTGCTCGACCTCCTCCCGGTTCACGCCCGCTGCGAAGGCCCGGTTCCTGAATCTCTTCTTGAGGCTGTTCAACTCGACCTGTCGCACGTCCCTATCAGGCCGGATGAGTGCCGCCGCCTGCACCAGTCCGGTCAATTCGTCCACGGCGAAGAGCGTTCGCGCCAGCAGGGTGACGCGCGGCGTGCCCGTGTACGTAGCATGTCCCATGATCGCGTCCAGCACCTCCTGGGGCGTGTCGGTGTGCTTTCGCAAGAAGTCCACACCCCACATCGGATGTTCCTCCGGGTGCCCCTCGTAGTCGAAGTCGTGGAGGAGGCCCGTCACGGCGTAGGTCTCCTCGTCCTCGCCCCAGTGCTGGGCGTACCAGCGCATCGCCGCCTCCACATTCAACATGTGCCGCCGCAACGACTCGGAGGGAGTGTGTTCGGTCATCAACGCGTAGGCCTGCTCGCGGTCCATGCCGCAGTTTAGGCACACGGGGCCGGGGAGGCGGAAGCGTCGTCAGCTTTCCCACTCGGCCCTCATGCCCGCCCCATACAGTCCGGGCAAATGCGAAACCTGCGAAGAGGTGGGCGGCTTGCCGTCCTCGGCCTGGGCATCGGCGTCGGGGCGGTGGCCCTGGCGGGCGGGGCGGAGGGGCTGCTCAGCCGCTTCCGGGCGGAGGTACCCGTCGTCACCAACGGCAGCTTCATCTCGCCGCTGACGGAGGTGTTCGGGGACATCAGCATCGGGCGGGGAAGCTTCGTGGCGGGCAACACCGTCATCACGGCGCAGCCCGGAACGCGGGCGTGCATCGGCAGTGAGTCCAACTTGCAGGACAACATCACCTTCCTCGCGCGGCGGGGCGAACCCACCCCGGCGGGCGGCTGCGGCCCGCGCGCCACCTCCGTCGGCCATCAGGCGAGCATCGCCCACCAGGCGACCATCCGCAACAGCGTGGTGGGCGACTTCACCTTCGTGGGCTTTCTGTCGCGGGTGGAAAACAGCGTGCTGGAGGACGGCGTGTTCGTCCTGCACGGGGCCATCGTGCGGAACGTGCGCGTGCCGCGTGACCGCCTCGTGCCCACGGGTGCCGTGATCACCACCCAGGCGCAGGCGAACGCTCTGCCGCTCAAGGCGGAGGCCAATGCCGAGTTTCAACGCGACGTGCTGGAGGTCAACGCGGAGTTCGCGGAGGGGTACACCCGGCTGTACCGGGAGCGGGGCTTCGACGGCGTGAACCGCGCGAGCGCCGCCCCCCGGACCTCGTGGAATCCCGACCCCATGCCTCCCACCCTGGGCCGGGGCGTGGAACTGGCCGAGTTCGCCCGCGTGGTCGGCGACGTGCGGCTGGGAGAGAACAGCGTCGTGGGCCGCCGCACCAGCATCCGCGCCGACGAGGGCGCGCCCATCATCATCGGCAGGAACGCCGAGATAGAGGACCGCGTGACCTTCCACGCCCTCAAGGGCACGAGTATCCGCATCGGCGACGGTCTGGATACCGACGACAACATCGTCTTCCACGGCCCGCTGGAGATGGGCAACAATGTCACCGTGGGCGACGACTCGGTGGTCTTCCGCTCCAAGATCGGGAATAACGTGACCATTGGCACGGGTGCCCTCGTCATCGACGTGACCCTGCCCGACGGTGCGAACGTGCCCGACAACGCGAGGATTCTGAGGCAGGCGGACGCGGACGCGCTTCAATAAACGGGGTTAGGACTCGTTTTCGACATTTTTGTGCGCTATAGGAACTGCCAGATCAACTCCTAGCCACGTTTAAGTCTAGAAATATTACAACTCTAAGTAATTCAATGTGCAATTGAAAATCCATCTGGTCACCCTCACGCCTTATACACGCCTTGGCAGTTATACTCTTTACGGGCCAAAAGTTTATGGAACTTTGAGATGTCGCCCGCCCATGCGACATTACGTTCTCAGTGATTAGGAGTTACTGCGATGCGTCGTGCTTTCCTTCCCGCAACACTACGCTTTCTGCCATTCTTTCTGCATGTGGGCAAGATAGGCCACAGGCTCCAGTACTATCAGGGACTCCCGCCGCTCTGCCAGGGATGAGGACGCTTGATTCCATTCCAACTACAAGCAAACCCAAACACTATCCAAATTTGGAAAAGGATTCATCGGAAGCGCAGAATGTTGTTAAGTCAGCTTACTCGCTAACAAGAGAACAATTAGAAAAGATAACAAGCTTACTAAATTCTTCCAGCAACTCTGACGTGTCGCAAAACATTGAATTATATAATGAAGTAGGAGCTTTAATCAAAAATCTTGTTAAGGAAAATGATGAGAAGTTGAGTCCTCAATATGGTGCGAGTATCAACCTGGATGAGCGCATCGCCTGCGTAGCCGTCGGCATTATCATATGTTCTATTGCAAGGGCAGACTCTCAGACAGCAGTAGCGGAGACTGCTAGACGCTTCGATTGGCAACCATATGAAGATGGCAATGAGGGGAATGCGTTTCAACACGCATATTGGAATGCCTTAATGAATAAACATGTCGGTGGTTGGGCTGCTTCAACCATAGCAACAGCTCATGAGACCGGGAGTCCCTCCTATGGTACTTTGGTCTCTCAGATGGACCTTTACAATAACAATGTGGGAAGACAAATACAATATTACAATCAAAGTCTTAGTGACTGGGCACTAGGGAACTTAGTTTACGATTACGATCGTTGGGGATACATGTACATTATGGAAAAGCATTACTGGAATAGACTTGTACCAAGTAACACATATAGCTACTACTGGCCTTTAGGCTACTAAGGACAGCGATGTGCTAGCCAAAGTGGGAGTGCCTTTACTTGTTTTAGCTATAGTTACCACAGGAGCCATACTTGCCTGGCGCTCCTATACATCAGGAGAGCGAATTGTGAAACTTCCCGCTCAATTAAACAGCGGTCTAGAAGCTTGTCTTCGCGAGAATAATATGCCTTTTAAAACGGATGAAAGATTTATAAGCATAAAGGTCAAACACCTCGAAAAGACTGAGGAACTATGTTAAGTGCAGTTTTGAGCTAATTACACCCCCTGTAAACTACTGCTCCGTAAGCAGGGGAGAACAAAAGAGGAGAGGGAGGCACCATCTGGTCTCTCCACTCCTCTTTCCTTTGAACCGTTATCTGTCTGACTGACCGCTTCTCAGCCCCGCTCGTGGATGTACTTGCTCCACTCCTGCTGCCAGTGGGCGAACTGGCCGTGGGCGTAGACGCCGAAGGTGGGGGCGCGGGGGCGGGTCCGCAGGGGCATTCCGGCCTCGTCGGGGGTGCGGTTGCCCTTGCGCTGATTGCAGCCCCGGCAGGCGGCGACGACGTTTTCCCACGCGTGACGCCCGCCGCGCGACCTCGGCATGACGTGATCGAGGGTGAGGTCATCCGGCGCGCCGCAGTACTGGCAGGCGAAGGTGTCGCGCCTCAGCACGTTGCGGCGGTTGAAGGGCACCGGGTGGACGCGCGGTCGCCGCACGTAGCGCCGCAGCCGGATGACGCTGGGAACCCGCAGCACCGTGGAGGGCGAGCGCACCACGTCGTCGCTCGCCTCCAGCACCTCGGCCACGCCGTACTGCACGAGCGTGATGGCGCGCTTGGCGCTCGTCACGTGCAGGGGTTCGTACGACGCGTTCAGGACCAAGACCCGTGGGGCATTCAGGTCCGCCGCCACGCGCATCCCGCGCGCCTCCTCTCTCGTCACGCTCGCTGTGGGGTTCACAGCCCGCATTCTAGGGTCTGGCGCGTCCCCGAATGTTGCGCCGAGTGGCTTAGCTGAGCTTGAGCCGCTTTTTGTAGACGTGAAGGGCGAGGAGGATAGAGTGGGCCGTTCGTCTACCCCGCCCACCCGAACGCGGCGAGAGTCGTCTCCGCCCCGCCCCGCAGGAACTCCAGCACGCCGTCCGCCACGTATTGCACGGCGAGGGCACCCAGCAGCACGCCGAGGACGCGCGTGACGACGTGGACGCCCGTCAGGCCGATGACGCGGGCGATCTGGCCGCTGAGGCGCAGGGCGAGGTAACACAGCCCCAGCACGAAGGAGGTCACGAGGAGCACCGCCGCGAGCAGGGGCGGGCTGCCGTGCGCGTCGCCCGCGAGGATCATGATGCTCGCCAGCGTGCCCGGCCCGGCGATGAGCGGGATGGCAAGGGGAAAGACGCTGATATCGGGGCGGTCCTGCGCCTCGCGCTCCTCTTCCGGAGTCTCCTTGCTGCCGCTGGGGCGCGCGAAGACCATATCGAGCGCGATTAAAAAGAGCAGGATGCCCCCCGCGATCCGGAAGGCGCTCAGGCTGATGCCGAGGTGGTCCAGCAGCTCGCGCCCGGCCAGCCCGAACACGAGGATGATGCCGCCCGCCACAAGCGTGGCCTTGATCGCCACCCGCCGCCGCTCGAAGCTCGGCCTGCGTCCCGCCAGCCCGATGAAGATGGGCGCGAGGCCGATGGGGTCCATCACCACGAGCATGGTCAGGAAGGTCTGGAGGCTCAGGCTGGAGAGTTCGGCCACGTTCACACCCTCCAGCCTACCCGCTCCCCCAGTCGCGCGAGGTTCGCGGTGTGCGAGGTCAGGCTCACCTCGGCTGTTCCGGGAGGAAATAGGAAGGACCGTCAGCCCGTCTCAGCTCTCTACTGGGGACCCCTGCGCCCCCTCAGCGACTGACATTCACCGTCAATGTTCCCACCGCCGTGAACGTCTGCCCGTCCCGCCGCTGGGTGCCCTGGACCGTCACCGTGTAGCTGTTGCGTGGGGCGTCCGGCGTCACCCGCAAGGCGAGCGGCACGGCCTCGCCCGCCGGGGCCTGTCGCCGCCCTGGGAGCGTGGGGACGACGTTGGGGTTGGTGCTCGCCGCGCTCAGGGCGAAGGGGCCGGGATGCGTCTGCGGGGTATAGCCGCCCACCCGCGCCGTGAGATTCAGCGTCTCGCCGGGGCGCAGGGTCACTTCCGCCACCGACCCCTGCCCCGCCGGGGCGACGACCACGTAGCCGCCCGCGCAGCCCGTCGCCCGCAGCACGCCGAGGTCGCGCACTCCGCCCGCCAGCGCCGGGAGAAAGGACGCCACCACCAGCCCCAGCCCGAGCGCCACCCGCCGGGGCCGCCCCCAGTTCGTCGCCGTGAGGGCCAGCCCCCCCGGCCCCAGCACGAGCGGCATCAGCAGGGCGAGGGTGGTCCGGCCCGTACACGGCCCCTCCAGCAGCGCCAGCCCCACGGTCCGCACGACCAGGAACAGCAGCGCCCCCACCCCCCACCCCAGCAGGAAGGCGGGCAGGGGGGATGGTCGGGCGGCGGGCGTGCGGGCGGTCATGCGGGCAGGCTAGCGCGGGCGGCGGGGGACAAAGGAGGCCGGGCCGGGGTGAGCGCCGCGCCGGGCAGGTCGCCGAGGACTCCCCACTCCGGCCCACTGCTCTTCGGGGCAACCCTCAGCTCCTCATCCCGTCCATCTCCTCGCCCACACCCGCCCCCTGCTCACCGCACCGCGTACTCTGTCCTATGGACCTCCTCTCCGGCCTGCTGTCGGCCTTCGGTCTGTCGGGGGCCGCCGGGTTGAACGCCTTCGTGCCCCTGCTCGTGGTGGGCTTCCTCTCGCGCTTCGGCGTGCTGGACCTCGCCGCGCCCTTCGACCTGCTCGGCAATACCTGGGTGCTGCTCGGTGTGGGCGTGCTCGGCCTGCTCGACTTCGTGGGCGACAAGATTCCGGGCGTGGACCACGTGTTGCACCTCGTCGGCGGCGTGGTGAACGCCTCGGCGGGCGCGGTGCTGTTCGCGGCGCAGGCGGGCGTGGCGGACGTGCCCCCGGCGCTGAGCCTCGCGTTGGGATTGATCGTGACGGGCGGCGTCCACGGCACACGGGCGGCGCTGCGCCCGGTGGCGACGGCCACGACGGGCGGCCTCGCCAATCCGGTTCTCAGCACCGCCGAGGACGGCCTGAGTCTGACGCTGAGCCTCCTCGCCGTCTTCGCGCCCCTCCTCGCCGCGCTGGGCGTGGTGGGCGTCCTCGTCCTCGCCTTTCGGATGTGGGGGCGACGGCGGGACCGTGCAGTGGCTTGAAGCCCCACGACTCCTGGGAGTTCAAGACCGAGTGGGAGAGGTGCGAATCGCCTCTCCCTTCTTTTGGCTGCCCCGCTCCTCTAGACCGCTCTCGTCAGAATGTTAGATAAAATCTGGACATCTGATCAAGAACAGATTGACACCTTACACATCCGCTCCTACGCTGACCCCATGCAGGGATGCGAACACTGCAAATTGAGCGGAAAAAAGGAGACGCCATGAAACTGATCACGGCGGTCGTGCGCCCGGAACGGGTGCAGCAGGTCAAGGAGGCGCTGTTTCAGGCGGGCATCAGCGGCATCACGCTGGGCCGCGTCTCCGGGCACGGCGGCGAGCAGGAGGTCGTGGAGCACTACCGGGGCACGCGGGTGATGGTGGAGTTCCGCGACAAGGTGGAGTTCCGCATGGCCGTCTCCGAGCCGTTCGTGGAGATCGCCATCCGCGCGATCTGCACGGCGGCCCGCACGGGTGAGGTGGGCGACGGCAAGATTTTCGTTCAGTCGCTCGACCGGGTGGTCCGCATCCGCACGGGCGAGGAGGACGCCGCCGCCCTGACCCCCGTCACCGAGAAGAAGCTCACGCCGGGCGTCCCGGTCTAAGGAGTTCCAGATGATCAAGACCGACCTGATCAAAAAAGGTCTGCCCCTGCTGCCCCTGCTGGGTGGCGCGGCCCTCGCGCAGGCCGAGACGCCCACGCTGAACTCCGGCGACACCGCCTGGATGCTCGTCTCGGCGGCGCTCGTGCTGCTCATGACGCCCGGCCTCGCCTTCTTCTACGGCGGCCTGACCCGCGCTCAGAGCGTGCTGAACACGATGATGATGAGCGTGGTGTCCATCGGCCTCGTCGGCGTCCTGTGGATGCTCGCCGGGTACACCCTCGCCTTCGGGGCGGGCGGCAACGCGCTCGTCGGCGGCCTGGGCAACCTGGGGCTGGAGGGGCTGAAAGACCAGCTCACGGGCACCATCCCGACCTACGTGTTCGCGGCGTTCCAGGCGATGTTCGCCATCATCGCGCTCGCCCTGATCAGCGGCGCGGTCGTGGAGCGGATGCGCTTCGGGGCGTTCATCCTCTTCGGCGGGCTGTGGAGCCTGCTGATCTACGCGCCGCTCGCCCACTGGGTCTGGAGCGCCGACGGCTGGCTATTCAAGGACGGGGCGCTGGATTTCGCGGGCGGCACCGTCATCCACATCGCGGCGGGCGTCTCGGCCCTCGTGGCGGCGTTCGTGCTCGGGCCGCGCATGGGCTACCCCCGCACGGCGCACGTGCCGCACAATGTCCCCTTCGTCCTCCTCGGCGCGGGCCTGCTGTGGTTCGGCTGGATGGGCTTCAATGCGGGCAGCGCCCTCGCCGCCGGGCAGACGGCGGGTCTCGCCTTCATCACCACCCTGATCGCCCCCGCCGCCGCGCTGCTGACGTGGCTCGCGTGGGAGAGCAGCCGCAACGGCAAGCCGACCGCCGTGGGTGCCGCCACCGGCCTCGTCGTCGGATTGGTCGCCATCACGCCCGCCTGTGCCTTCGTCGCCCCCTGGGCCGCCGTCATCGTGGGCGTGCTGGGCGCGACCGCGAGCTTCTGGGTCGTGCAGTACAAGCACAGCCTGAGGGCCGACGACGCGCTCGACGTGTTCGCCTGCCACGGAGTCGCCGGAATCGTCGGGGCGCTGCTGACCGGGGCGCTCGCGTGGACCACGGGCAGCGGCAAGCCCATCGGCGAGCAGATGATCACGCAGATCATCAGCGTGGTCGCCAGCATCCTCTACACGGGCATCGGCTCGTTCATCCTGCTGCGGCTCGTCGGGCTGGTCATGCCGCTGCGGGTCCCTGCCAGCCAGGAGGTCGCGGGCATCGACATCAGCGCCCACAGCGAGCAGGGCTACAGCGAGAACGAGACCGGCCTCGGTGCCCCCGTCTTCCTCGGCGGCGACTGACCGATCCCAACCCCGCACTCCCCCTAATCCAGAACCTCCACGTCCGTCCCGCCACCGACCGCATCCCCGGTGGCGGGACTTGCCGTCGTGAAGTGTGACCGCCCACGTTGGGGTACGGTTGAGCCATGAAACTGATCACGGCGGTGGTGCGCCCCGAGCGGGTGCAGCAGGTCAAGGAGGCGCTGTTCCAGGCGGGCATCAGCGGCATCACGCTGGGCCGCGTCTCCGGGCACGGCGGCGAGCAGGTCATCGTGGAGCAGTACCGGGGCACGCGCGTCATGGTGGAGTTCCGCGACAAGGTGGAGTTCCGCATCGCCGTGTCCGAGCCGTTCGTGGAAACCGCCGTCGCCGCCATCCTGCGCGGGGCCAGGACGGGCGAGGTCGGGGACGGCAAGATTTTCGTCCAGCCGCTCGAACGGGTCGTCCGCATCCGCACCGGGGAGGAGGATCAGGCCGCCCTGACCCCCGTGAACGAGAAGAAACTCGCGCCGGGCATGTGAGGGCGTGGTTGAGAGGGGTCCTGGACGCAGGACGAAGAGCCTCGTTCGCCCTTCCTCCTGAATGTCTGATACGTGATGGGAAGTCGGCGTGCTTCTTCTCTCCTCTTGTAAGGCCTGATGTGGAATAGAAACCCAGCGCGCCAGACGTGCCCTTTTCTCCCTCCCTCCTTGTGGGGGAGGGTCGGGGAGGGGGTGACGAGCGACGCTCGTCCTCCTGCCAGAAGATAAAAACGCTCCTTTCACTCTATTCGCAATTCACATCAGGCGTTTGCAGGAGAGGACCGGGGAGAGGGGTGACGAACACCGCTCGTCCTTCTTCTGGACGGTGAAGACGTTCCCCGACTCGTTGTGGTCGTCCCTCAGCCGCCCTCCACGGTCAGAATGTAAGAACCGTTTTCCAGACGGACTTGAGCACACAGTCCACGCCCTGTTCTCACCCCCAGGAGGACGGGCGCGGGGGGCCGCTCCTGTCACCTCCCCCATGAACTGCGGGACGCTTGGCCCTCCGGGGCGGGAAAGAAGGCTGTGTTAGGATGCTCCACGAGTCTGACGCCATTCCAAAGGTCGGGCCAACGCAGAACGTTCACCGCACCCCGCACACCCGGTCCCTTCGACGGGGGTTTTTTGGGGCGGGGTGGCTCCGAGCCACGCAAGGACGATGTTGTGAGAGGAAAGGAGGAGGGATTTGGACGTTTCCAGTCGAGTCTTGAGTGAGCTGGCGAGCCGTGAGGCGGCCCTGGACGCGCAGATCGAGGCGGCCCGTGAGGACGCGCGGCGGGAGGTCGAGGCCGCCGAGGCCGAGGCCGCGCGCATCGTGCAGGCGGCCCAGGCCCGCGCCCAGGCCATGCAGACCGAGAGCGAGCAGGCACTTCAGGCCGAGGCCGCGCGCATCCGCGACGAGGCCCGCCAGCAGGCCGAGCAGGGCACCCAGGCCACCCGTGAGCGGGCGAGCGGGCGGGTCCAGCAGGCCGCCGAGCTGATCCTGCGGGCGGTGCTGCCGTGATCAACCCCATGCAGCAGGTCGTGATCGCCGTTCGCAAGCGCGACAGCGAGGCGGTCATCACGGCGCTGCAAGACGCCGGGGTCCTGCACCTGCGGCCCATCACGGGCGGCCCACTCTCCACCGGCTCGCTCGCCGGGCAGGACGCCCAGTCCCGCCGCGAGGACGAGCGGCTCCTGGCCCGCGCGGAGAGCACCATCGCCGAACTCGGGGCCTACCGTCCCGCGCCCGCCCCGCTGCCCGCCCAGGGCGAGTGGGAGCGCGTGGTGGAGGACGCGGCGGGTCCCGTCTCGACCCTCGCCCGTCAACGCCAGGACCTCCAGGCGGACCTCGACGCGGAGGCCGCCTACGGGGACGCGGTGCGCGCCCTCGCCCGGCTCGCCGGGGGGCTGGACCGCAGCCGCCGCCTCGCCGTGGTGCCCTTCCTCCTCCAGCCCAGCGACAACCTCGCCGACCTCGACGCCGCGCTGGCATCGGCGCTCCCCGAGCGCTACGCGCTGGCGACGGAGACGGTGGGCGTCAACCGCGTCGGATTGATCGCTACCCTGCGTGGCGACCGGGACGCGGCCCGTGGGGCGCTCGGTCGGGTGCGCCTCGGTGAGCTGCGGCTGCCGGGCCGCCTCGACGGGATGCCCCTCTCCGAGGCCGCCGCCGAGCTGGAGCGGGTGCGGACGGGCGGGGCCGAGCGGTCGCGGCGGCTGACCGAGGACCGCGACCGCCTCGCGCAGGCGCACGGGCCGCTGCTGTTCGCCGTGCGCGACGCGTTGAAGGACCGCGTGGCGATTCACGACGTGCGCGCCGTGTCCGCGCGGGGCAAGTACAGCCTCGCCATGCAGGGCTATGTGCCCGCCGACCGGGTGCCCGCGCTGACGGGGGCGCTCGGCGGGTTCGGGGACGCGGTGAGCTACGAGTTTCACCCCGTGGACGAGCACCACGACGCCGCCGTGCCCGTGCAGCTCAAGAACAACGGCTACGTCCGGCCCTTCCAGGTCGTGATGGGGCTGATGAGCCTGCCGAAGTACGGGACCTTCGACCCCACCTGGGTCGTGGCCGTCTTCTTCCCGCTCTTCTTCGGCATCATCATCGCGGACGTGGGCTATGGCCTGCTGTTCCTGCTGTTCGGCCTGTGGCTGGGCGGCAAGGCGCGGCGGAACGAGGGCTGGGACCTGAGCTTCTTCGGGGCCTACGTGCCGCCCGCGACGCTGCGTAACCTCTCGTTCGTCACGAACGTGATGGCGGCGTGGAGCATCCTGTGGGGTGTCATCACGGGCGAGCTGTTCGGCACGCTCGGCGAGCACCTCCACCTCTTCTACGTGGACCCCAACCTCGTGAACAACCTGTGGGGCTGGACCGGCATCCGCGCCGAGGCCCACGCGGGCGAGGAGCACTACGGGCTGATCCCGACGCTCTTCCCGCGTCTGGAGACCGAATACTTCTCGAACGTGGCGCTCGTCTTCGCGCTGCTCTTCGGCATCCTGCAAGTGCTGTGGGGGTGGGGCATCCGCATCCAGCAGGGGATCAAGCACCGGGACGCCACCCACACCTGGGAGGGCCTGGCCCTCTTCGGCGGCGTGCTGGCGCTGATCTGCATGGCCTTCGCCACGCAGGCGGGCAAGGACTTCGGGCAGTTCACCAACTTCGCCAACCCGCTGATCCTGGTGATGTACCTCGGCTTCGCGCTGTTTCTCGTCGGCTGGATTCGCGTCATCCGTCACTTCCCGCTGCTGCCCATCGAGCTGCTGTCGCAGGGCGGCGCGGTCGTGAGCTACGCCCGTATCTTCGCGGTCGGGCTGGTCTCCGCGATCCTCGCCAAGCTGTGCTCGGACGTGGGCTGGAGCATGTACGAGCGCATCGGCTTCCTGGGGATCATCCTGGGCATCGTGCTCGGCGTGTTGCTCCACTCCTTTGTCCTCGCGCTGACCCTCATCGGCCACATCGTCCAGCCGCTGCGTCTGCATATGGTGGAGTTCCTGAACCCCACCGGCTTCAACGCCGAGACCAGCCCCGCCTACAACCCCCTTCGCCGCCTCAGCCCCACGAGTGGGGCAGGTAAGTAAAACAGGAGCCTACCCATGACCAAGTACAACAAGATCGTCCTCGCCTCCCTCGTCCTCGCCCTCGCCACGACCGGTCTCGCGCAGGAGGCGGGAGCGGGCGACGACGGAACCTACCGTGGCCTGCGGGCGCTCGGCGCGGGTCTGGCCCTCGGCCTCGGCGCGGTGGGCACCGGCATCGCGCAGGCGCGGATCGGCTCCAGCCTCGTCGGCGCGGTCGCCGAGGACGCCAGCAAGGCCGGTAGCCTGCTGCTGTACTTCCTGATTCCCGAGACGCTCGTGATCTTCGGCTTCCTCGCGCTGTTCATCCTCAACTGAGATGGCGCTCGACAAGCTCCTCGAACACGAGGCGCAGGCGGAGATCGAACGCGTCCGCGCCGAGGCCCGCGACCGCGCCGGGATGATTCTGGCCGGGGCGCGCGAACGTGCCCAGTCCCTCATCGACAGCCGCACCCGCGCCCTGGAAACCCAGCGTCAGGCCGGGTTGGTGCGCGCCCGCTCCTCCGCCGACCTCGAACTCAGCGCCGCCCGGCTGAACGCCGGCGAGCAGGGGTTGGGGCAGGTGTACGGGATGGTCGAGCAGTACCTCCAGGGCATCACTCAGGCCCCCGAGTACCGCGAAATCCTGGGCCGCCTCATCACCGAGGCCCGGCAGGCCATCCCCGATGCCGAGGCGGTGGAGGTCAACCCGGCGGAGGTCGCGCTCGCCCGTGAACTCGTGCCCGACCTGCCCGTGCGGGAGAACCCGGCGATCCGGGGCGGCGTGCGGCTGCTGGCGCGCGGTGGCAAGAGCGGCATCACGAACACGCTGGGCGGTCGCCTGGAGCGCGTGAAGGCCGAACTCGCCCCGCAGGTCAGTCGCCTGCTCGCCGGGGAATAGGGGGTCGGCTGCGCCCATGCCCGACGACTACGCCTATATCAATACGCGCGTCCGCGTGATGCGGACCAAACTGCTCGACGGTCGCGCGCTCGACTCCGCGCTCGCGGCGGGCAGCTACCAGGAGTTCCTGCGCGTCCTCACCGAAACCGACCTCGCCGCCAACCTGCGCGAGACGACCGGCGAGGGCGCGGGCCTGCCCGAACTCGACCGGGCGCTTTCGCAGAACCTCTTCGCCACCACCCGGCGGGTCCTGGGCTTCGCGGACGGCGAGGCGCGGCGGGAGATCGAGGTCCTGCTGATGCGCTGGGACCTGATCAACCTCAAGACGATTGCGCGCGGCATCGTGAGGGGCCGGGGCACCGACGCGATTCTGGAGGGGCTGATTCCCGGCGGGACCATCAAGCCCGCCGCCCTCCAGGCCGCCGCACAGAGCACCGACTTGGCGAGCGCCGCCACCGCCATCGCGGTCAGCGGGCACCCGCTCGCCCGCTCGATGCGCGACGGGGCCGCCGCCTACGGGGCGAGCAACCGCCTCCTCGATCTGGAGGTCGCGCTCGACCAGGGCTACTACCGCTACGCCCTCTCGGTGGCGCGCAATACCAGCCTGCGCCGCTACCTGGGCCGGGAGATCGACGTGCGGAATGCCCTGATCGTCCGTGGCACGCGCGGGCAGGCGCTCGATCCCAACCTCTTCGTGCCGGGCGGACACCTCGACGCGGGCGGGTACAGCCGTCTGGCGGGCGGGGACGCGGGGGGTCTGCCGGACGCGGCGGCTATCCTCGACGCCCCGTCGTTGGAGGAGGCCGAGGTCGCGGCCCGCGCCGCCCTCGACCGCGCCGCGCGCAACACGTCCATGAGCGACCCCGAGGGCGTGGGCGTGATCCTCGACTTCCTGCGCCGCAAGGAAATAGAGATCGCCAAGCTGCGGCTGATCGGGCGGGGCAAGTTCTACAACCTCGCCACCGACCAGATTCGCCGGGAGGTGCAGGCATGACCGCCAAAGCCGGAACGGGCGCTCAAACCCAGCGGGTCGCCGTCCTCGCCGACGCCGAAACCGCCACGGGCTACCGCCTCGCGGGCGCGGAAGTCATCGAGGCGATCCCCGAGACCGCCGTGCGCGAACTCGAACGGGTTATCACGGAGGGGCGGTACGGCCTCGTCGCCGTGGACACGGGCCTCATTCCCGACCCGGGGGCGGCCACCGCCCGCGTGATGCGGGGCCGCGACCTCCCCATCCTGCTGCCCATCCCCAGCCTCAGGGACGCCTTCGCCACCGACACGGTGGACGCCAAGGCGTACATGGGCAAGCTGGTGCGGGAGACTATCGGGTTCGATATCAAGCTCTAGGTCGAGGGGTCGAGGAGTCCAGGGGTCGAGAAAAGGCACAAACGCCGTCCTGAGCACCCTCTAGACTACTGACCCCTCGACCTCTCGACCTCTCCGAAGGAGAAATGATGACGCAGAACAAGCAGGGCGTCGTGCAGAACATCGCCGGCCCCGCCGTGATCGCCAATCACATGTACGGCGCGAAGATGTACGACATTGTGCGCGTGGGCAACGAGCGCCTCGTGGGCGAGATCATTCGCCTCGACGGCGACACGGCCTTCGTGCAGGTGTACGAGGACACGAGCGGCCTGACGGTCGGGGAGCCGGTGGTCACGACCAACCTGCCGCTGTCCGTCGAACTCGGGCCGGGGATGCTCAACGGCATCTACGACGGCATCCAGCGCCCCCTCGACAAGATTCGGGAGGCGTCGGGCGACTTCATCGCGCGCGGCATCGAGGTCAGCAGCCTCGACCGGACGAAGACGTGGAGCTTCACGCCGAGCGTGGGGGTGGGCGATACGGTCACGGGCAGCTCCATCCTGGGCACCGTGCCGGAGTTCTCCTTCACGCACAAGATTCTCACGCCCCCCGAGGCGCAGGGCCGCCTGCGGAGCATCGTCCCGGCGGGCGAGTACACCATCGACGACACCATCGCGGAGCTGGAGGACGGCACGAAGCTGCGGATGGCGCACTACTGGCCCGTCCGCGCGCCGCGTCCGGTGGCCCGCAAGCTCGATCCCAGCCTGCCGTTCCTCACGGGGATGCGGATTCTCGACGTGATGTTCCCCCTCGTGATGGGCGGCGCGGCGGCGATTCCCGGCCCCTTCGGCTCGGGCAAGACGGTGACGCAACAGAGCGTGGCGAAGTACGGCAATGCCGACATCGTGGTGTACGTGGGCTGCGGCGAGCGCGGCAACGAGATGACGGACGTGCTGGTGGAGTTCCCCGAGCTAGAGGACCCCAAGACCGGCAACCCGCTGATGCAGCGCACGATCCTGATCGCCAACACCTCCAACATGCCGGTGGCCGCGCGTGAGGCGTCGGTGTACACGGGCATCACCCTCGCCGAGTACTTCCGCGACCAGGGCTACAGCGTGTCGCTGATGGCCGACTCGACGAGCCGCTGGGCCGAGGCGCTCCGCGAGATTTCCTCCCGCCTGGAGGAGATGCCCGCAGAAGAAGGCTACCCGCCCTACCTGGGCGCGAAGCTGGCCGCCTTCTACGAGCGCTCCGGCGCGGTGAAGACCCTCGCGGGCGAGGACGGCGCGGTGTCCGTGATCGGGGCCGTGTCCCCGGCGGGCGGCGACATGTCCGAACCCGTCACCCAGGCGACCCTCCGCATCACGGGCGCGTTCTGGCGTCTGGACGCGGGCCTGGCCCGTCGCCGTCACTTCCCCGCGATCAACTGGAACGGCTCGTACTCGCTGTTCACGCCCATCCTCGACTCGTGGTACCGCGAGAACGTGGGGCGCGACTTCCCCGAACTGCGCCAGCGCATCGGCAACATCCTCCAGCAGGAGGCGTCTTTGCAGGAGGTCGTGCAGCTCGTCGGCCCGGACGCCCTTCAGGACCAGGAGCGTCTCGTCATCGAGGCGGGCCGGATGCTGCGGCAGGACTTCCTCCAGCAGAACGGCTTCGACCCGGTGGACGCCAGCGCCTCCATGCCCAAGAACTACGGCCTGATGAAGATGATGCTGAAGTTCTACGATGAGGCCGACGCCGCGCTGAAGCAGGGGGCCACCATCGACGAGATCATCCGCAACCCCGTGATCGAGAGGCTGTCGCGCGCCCGCTATGTGGCCGAGGGTGAGTTCAACGCCTACGGCGAGAGCGTGATGGACGAACTCGACACGACCTTCAAAACTGCCGCGAGAGGGGTGGGCGCGTGACCCTCCTGAAGAAGGAATACAACGATGTCGCGTACATCTCCGGGCCGCTGCTGTTCGTGAACGCGGCCTCGGACCTCGCCTACGGGGCCATCGTGGATATCCGCGACGGCACGGGCCGGACGCGCGGCGGGCAGGTCATCTCGGTGTCCGACCAGAACGCCGTCATCCAGGTGTTCGAGGAGACGCGCGGGCTGGACCTCGCCACCGCTTCGGTGAGCCTCGTGGAGGACGTAGCCCGCCTCGGCGTGAGCCGGGAGATGATCGGTCGCCGCTTCGACGGGCTGGGCCGTCCCATCGACGGGCTGCCCGCCGTGGTCGCCGAGCAGCGCCTCTCGATCAACGGGCAGCCCATGAACCCGGCAGCCCGCGCCAAGCCCGAGGAGTTCATCCAGACGGGGATCAGCACCATCGACGTGCAGACCTCGCTGATTCGCGGGCAGAAGCTCCCGGTGTTCTCCGGCTCGGGTCTGCCTCACAACGAACTCGCGGCGCAGATCGCCCGTCAGGCGAAGGTGCCCGGCCACGAGGGCGACTTCGCGGTGGTGTTCGCGGCGATGGGCCTGACCCAGCGTGAGGTCTCGTTCTTCACGCAGGAGTTCGAGCGCACGGGGGCGCTGGCCCGGTCGGTCCTCTTCCTGAACCGCGCGGACGACCCCGCCGTGGAGCGGCTGCTCACCCCCCGTATGGCGCTGACGACCGCCGAGTACCTCGCGTTCGAGCAGGGCTATCACGTCCTCGTGATCCTGACCGACCTGACGAACTACTGCGAGGCGCTGCGTGAGATCGGCGGCGCGCGTGAGGAGATTCCCGGTCGGCGCGGCTTCCCCGGCTACATGTACACCGACCTCGCCTCCCTCTACGAGCGCGCGGGCGTGGTGCAGGGCAAGCCCGGCTCAGTCACGCAGATTCCGATTCTGTCGATGCCCGACGACGACATCACCCACCCCATCCCCGACCTGACCGGGTACATCACCGAGGGGCAGATCGTGGTGGACCGTGGCCTGAACGCGAAGGGCATTTTCCCGCCGATCAACCCCCTGCCGTCGCTGTCCCGTCTCCAGGGCAACGGCATCGGCAAGGGCAAGACGCGCGCCGACCACAAGAACGTCTCCGACCAGCTCTTCGCCGCCTACGCGAACGGCCTCGACCTCCGCAAGCTCGTCGCCATCACGGGTGAGGACGCGCTGACCGAGACCGACAAGCTGTACCTGCGCTTCGCCGACGACTTCGAGACGTACTTCATCGGCCAGGGCGACCAGGACCGCTCCATCGAGGACAGCCTGACGGTGGCGTGGGCCATCCTCTCCAAGCTGCCCCAGAGCCAGCTCACCCGCCTCTCGAAGGATTCCATCGACAAGTTCTACGGGGCGAAGGTGGACGAGATGTGGCGGGGGAACCGGATTTAAAGCCTTCAGCAATTAGCTTTCAGCAGTCAGCAAGATAAGCTGAAGCATCAGTCTCTTCTTGCTGAAAGCTGAGGGCTGACCGCTGATCGCTTCACCGACGAAGGAGGTGGAATCATGGCAGGACAGATCAGCCCCACCCGCTCCGCCCTGCTCGCCAGCAAGGCCAGCCTCAAGACGGCCTCGGGCGGCGCGGACCTCCTCAAGCGCAAGCGGGACGCCCTGATCGGGGAGTTCTTCGCGCTCGTGAAGGACGCGCTGGCCGCCCGTGAGCAGCTCGGCGGCGTGAGCAAGGGCGCGTATACCAGCCTGTTCGGCGCGAAGGCGTGGGACAGCCCGGAGGCGGTGGAGAGCCTGAGCCTCGCGGGCAGCGGGGACTACGCCGTGAAGATGCAGATCGAGAGCATCTACGGCGTGAAGGTGCCGAAGATCGACATTCCCGAGCGTTCGCAGCAGGTCAATTTCAGCCCGATCAACGTCGGCGCGCGGACCATTCAGGCGGCGACCGACTTCGGCGGCGTGATGGAGGCCATCGTCAAGGTCGCCGCGACCGAGACGAAGCTGCGGCGCATCGGCGAGGAGATCAAGAAGACCTCCCGCCGCGTGAACGCGCTGGAGCAGGTCGTGATTCCCGGCATCCAGGACGACATCCGCTTCATTCGCGGCGTCCTCGACCAGCGCGAGCGCGAGGAAAGCTTCCGCCTCAAGAAGATCAAGGCGAAGCTGGAGCGCGAGAAGGAAGAGCAGAACGTCCAGGCCGGGCAGCACGGCACCGCCGCCGACTGAACGCCGAGAAGGACGAAGACCGCCTCCACGTGGGGCGGTTTTTTCGTTACAACCTCTTGAGGGCTGCCGTGAGATTGACCTGCGCCCGCCCCTCCAACTCCGTGAACTCCGGCGTGGTGAAGATGCGCTCCCGTTCGAGGAAGCCGCGCAGCACCTTCCGCCGCCCTATGCTGTAGAGCGGACCCGGCACGTGGGCATATTCCCGACGGATGGTCGCGTCGTAGGCGGCGAACGTCCGCTCGTCCGCACCCAGAATGCTCAAGTCAGCGTCCACGAGGAGGGCTTCGGCGCGGGTCGTCGGAGGAGCCGCGTGCTTCGTGGCGAGGATGAGGGGGCGGACCTCGGCCATAAGTTCTGAGGATGCGCCCTGCTCACGCAACCACTTCCCGAACACCTCCGCACTCCGCTCCTCGTTGTCGCTTGCCCGTGGGTTGTAGATGAAGTCGTGACCCCAGACGGCGAGGGCGAGGGTTGGGGTCAGCAACCCGCGTGAGTCCAGCGCCTCCAGCACCGCCCGCACATGCTCCGCGCTGTGGTAGGCGCGGTGGGCCTCGGCATAGAAGGGCCGCGCGAACGCCTCGGCGGCGGTCAGAAGGTCGCCCGGCTCCACGTCATTCACCGACGACTACAACTTGGCTGAGTCGGTGGAGTCCGCCACCTTGCGCCGGGTGGGCGGCTTGCGGGCGGGCGCGGCGGCGGGCTTATGCTCGGGGTCCAGACCGCACAGGATGTTGTAGGTGCGGCGGATGTCGGCGGCGCGGGCCTCCACGTAGCCCTGCCCCATCGTGCCCTCGTAAGTGTTGCGCTCGGTGAGGTAGAAGGCGAAGTGCAGAGCTTTGGTCTCGAATGTTTCCATAATTGCTTTTGGTATATCAGCGGGAGAGGGGAAGAGGACCGCGCTTGCCCAGCCCTCTAGACTCTTTCACGTCTCCAGCTCCGCCTTCGCGTCCCGCTCCATCAGGTGCGCGAGGCCCATCTCCGGCGTCCACTCCCCGCCTGTCACCCGCGCCACCGCCCGCACGATGGGGAGGTCGTGGCCGTGGGCGCTGGCCCAGGCGTCCAGCAGGCCCGCCGTCCGCAGGCCCTCCACCACCTTGCCGCCCTGCGCCGGACTCTCGCCGCGTGCCAGCGCCTCCCCGGCGGCACGGTTGCGGCTGTGGCGGCTCGTCGCGGTCGCCACGAGGTCGCCCAGGCCGCTCAAGCCATATACGGTGTCCTCGTGGGCACCGAGGGAGTGCAGGTAGCGGCCCATCTCCCGCAAGCCGCGCGTGATCAGGGTGGCTTTGGCGTTGTCTCCCAGCCGCAGGCCGTCCCCCATGCCCGCCGCCAGCGCGATCACGTTCTTCAGCACGCCGCCGAGTTCCACGCCCACCTCGTCCGTGCTCGTGTACACCCGCAGGCTGGGGGAGACGAGGGCCGTCTGCACCGCCGCCGCCAGCGCCGTATCTGTACTCGCCACCACCGTCGCGGCGGGCAGGCCGCGCCCGACCTCCTCGGCGTGGTTGGGGCCGCTGAGGACGGCGACGCGGAGAAAGCCCATCTCGCGCGCCAACTCGGTCAGCCGCCGCCCGTCGGGCGCGAGGCCCTTCGCGCACAGCACGACGCCCAACTCACGCGGCAGCCCCTCCAGCAGTTCCGGCACCCCCACGCTCGGCACGACGACGAGGGCGAAGTCGGCCCCCGCCACTGCCTCCCCCAGGTTTGCCGTCACGCCCACCCCGTCCAGCAGGGTCACGCCCGGCAGGTACTCCCGGTTCTCGCGCACCTCGCCGAGCCGGGCCGCGAAGTCCGCCCGCCGCGCCCAGAGGGTCGCCCGCCGCCCCGCCCGCGTGACCGCGACGGCCAGAGCTGTTCCCCAGCCCCCGGCCCCGAGGACCGGAACTGGCCCGCTCACGCGCCCACCCACGCGAAGACCCACACGCGCGGCGTGTCCGGCGAGGGCGGCGCGTAGTCCGGGTATTCCACAATCTCCCAGCGGTCGAATCCTGCGTCTCGCAGCAGCGGTTCGAGGTCCGCCGGGTCGTACCCACGTTCGCGGTGGACCTCCACGAACTCCTCCCAGCCGCCCCGGTCGTCCTGCACCCGGCACAGGGCCTGGACCACACCGAGGTCGGCCTCCGCGTCGTGGTGGTGCGACCAGTGGTAGTGGACCTCACGCCCGTCCGGCGTCCGCGCCAGCCCCTCCACGGCGTCACCCTCCCACAGGTCGCGCACCCCGATTCGCGTGTTCAGGTCGCAGGCGAGCAGGCCGCCTGGGTGGAGGTGTGCCCGCGCCCGCGCCAGGGCCGCCCCCAGGTCGGCGGGCGTGAGGAGGTTGTTCAGGCTATCGAACACGCAGGTCACGAGGTCGAACGTCTCCCCCAGGTCGAAGGTGCGGAGGTCGCCGACGGAGAGGGCCACCCCCGGCCCCAGCCGCCCTCGGGCCACCCGCAGCATCTCGGCGCTGCCGTCCAGCCCATGTACCCGCAGGCCCGCCGCCAGGAGTTCCCGCGTCAGTCCCCCGGTCCCACACGCGAGGTCCAGGGCCGAGCGCGCCTCCAGCCCCCCGTCCCGCGCGTAGGTCAGCACGAAGTCGGCCCAGTGGTCGTATTCCACGTCCGCCATAATTGCGTCGTACACGGCGGCGAGCGCGGTGAAGGGAGGCTGACTCTGCATGGGGGGGAGTCTACCGCCCCCGTCTCCTCAACGCCGCGTCAGGTGTCAAGGGAGAATTCGGCCTTCTATGAATGGCCCGTGAGTCCAGCGGGAAGGCTTGCCCTGTAGCTCATCCCCCAATCCAGGGGCTACGGTAGGGCCATCACCACAGGAGGTCTTCCCATGAAACAGCTTCTCGCTCTCGCGGCCCTCGGCACCGTCGCCCTCAGTTCCTGCACCCTCGCGGGCAACCCCGTCAAGAAGGACGTGACGGGCCAACTGCGCGGCTTTTCCGCCAACCAGAACCTCGGCCTCGCGCTCGTCGGCTTCAACAACGGCCAGTACACCGCCGACGGCACCCAATCGCAGGTCATCGACAAGTTCCTGACGGGCGGCTTCGCGCTCGACCTGCCCACCAACGTACCCTACGGCACCTACCGCGTGATCGTCTTCCGCGACGCCAACAGCGACAACCGCTTCAACACGGGCGACACGGTGCTCAGCCGCGACAACGGCAAGCTCCTCGTCCTCGCCCAGCGCGACAACCAGTTCTTCAACGGCACCAAGCGCGGCTGGAACCTCTACAGCGGCGGCAGCGTCCAGACCACCCTGCTCAACAACTACGACCTCGACGCCATCGCCGCCCAGTAGGTTCCGGCGCGGCACCGACAGGGGGAGGCTTGCGGGCCTCTCCCTCCTCCATGTGATGGGCCGCCAGCTTCCAGCGACCAGCCAAGCTCGCAGGAGCAGCTACACGCCGAGCGCCCCCTCAACTTCCGTTCGCAGCCGCCCCAGTTCCTCGTCTCCGAGCACGGGTGGCCCGGCCTGCACGTCCAGCTCACCCAGCGGCACCCAGCTCACGCAGCCGAGCATCTGGGGCGTCTCGGGCAGCCGCAGGGAAGTGGTGAGTGGGCGCACCCGCAGCAGCAGGGCGTGGACCCACGGGCGGCCCCGGTAGTGGAATCGGCGCTCGATGGCTCCCGCCGTCAACGCCTGGTACGGCTCCAGCGCGAGCGCCTGCTCCAACGACTCGACCTTGTGGACTGCCACCACTTCAGCCAGCGCGGGAAGGATGATCTGGCCGGGATCGGGATCGTCGCGCAGGAGGGGTGTGAACTCCGGGCGCAGCTCCGCCGGGTTCTGGTGCAGGAAGGTGGGGTAGAGGAGAAAGGCGCGGTGCTCGACCTCGAAGCCCTCGTGCGTCTCCATGATGCCGCCCTTGCGGACGAGGAGGGCGGTCTTCCCGGTGGTGACGGCCTGACACTGGGTATCCCATTCCTTGAGGGCGAAGGTGGTCATGGGGAAGAGGGTAGCGCGGGGTATGCGGGTGGTCGTTCGGACACCATTCGTTCCCCTCTACAATAAGGAGGCCATGACGAACATCCGGGGCACAGTCAAGGACGGACAACTCGTCTTTCCCGCCGAGGTGACGGCCCAACTGGGGTTGCACGAGGGTGAGGCCGTCGAACTGCCGGAGGCGGTGTTGGCGGCGGGACGTGGCCTTGTCAGCGCGGGGGACAATCCGTTCACCGCCTGGGTCGGCACCCTTCCCCCCTTGCCGGAAGGGCAGGACGCCGTAAGCTTTACCCGTGAATTGCGCGGTGAGGAAGAGGACGCCACTTGACGACCGACCGGGCGGCGCTCGACTCCAACATCCTGAATACCCTGCTCCGCCGTGAGCCGTCTGCGCTCCGCGTGGCTGGTCTGCTGGGTACGCTCCGCCAAACGCATTCTTTGGTGATCTGTCCAGTGGTGTATGCCGAACTGCTGGCCGGGCCGGGAGCCTCCGTCGCGCATCTCTGGCAATTTCTGCTCAGCACCGAGGTGACGCTCGATCAACAGTTGCCGCTCACGGTCTGAGAGGAGACGGGGCGGGGATACGGCCAGTATGCCCTGCGCCGCAAGGCAAGCGGCGGTGGTCTCCCTCGACGACTGCTGGCTGACTTCATCGTCGGTGCTCATGCACAGCAGACATGTACCTGCCTGGTCACGCTGGACCCACAGCATTAGCAACTGGCTTTCCCTGGGTTGAGGGTGATCTCACCTTGAGCTTGATGCCCCGCAAGTCTAACCCCACCAGCATCCGCCTGAGCACCGACCTGGAGCGGCGGCTGCGGCATCTGGCGGAGTTGAAGGGCACCTCCTACCAGACGCTCCTCAAGGAGTTCGGGCTGGAGCGGGTATACGAGGAAGAGAAGCGGTTGGGGGTGGTTTAAATAAAGTGCGAAGGAGCGCCCCGTTTGGAGAGCGCCCCTTCTGCCCTGTAACCTCTATTGATTGAAGTCGAAGACTTTACCGTTCACGGTGGTCACTCTGACGAGGTAGCGGGCGCTTCCCAGTTGTTGAACCTGACATTTTGTCACCCCGAGCGGCGGGGAGCTGGGCGCTCCTTGCGCGAGGTACTGGGGAGCAGTGCAATCCGGCAGCAGGTGACTCGTGCTGTCTCCCGGCTGCTCGGCTACCCACGCCGTCACGTGCCCGAAAAGCTGCTTGCCGTAGGCGCGGGCGGCGAGGTCGTTGGCTTTGGCGCGTGAGGCCAGAACGTTAGGGAAGACGAACGAGGCGAGAAGCACGATAACTCCCAGGACGATCAGAAGCTCTATCAGGGTGAAGCCCGACTGACGAGCCGTCTTTCGCATGTTTACTCCATATATGAAAAAAGAGGGGCTAACCCCTCTTCAAGCGCTGCTATGTTGGTTTACGACTTGCTGATCTTGCTGCCGTCGTAGTCGAACTTGACGCCGCTGTTCATCACGAGAGCGATGGTGTAGTTGTCGGCGGTGCCAGCCGTAACGACGCAGGACGTGACGCCAGCGGGAAGCTCGGTCGCCGTCTTACCCTGAGCCACCGTGCAGTCCTCCGTGGCGTTGGCAGCCATCGCCGTCTTGTCAGCCTTCATCAGCTTGCCAGTCACGCTGTCGCGGTTGGTTTCGACGGCGGTCACGGTGTTGCGGACGAAGCTCTGCGCGGCGCTCTCGTTGGCCTTACCACGGGCGCTGAGCAGGTTGGGGATGAGGACCGCCGCGAGGATACCGATGATAGCGATCACGATGAGCAGCTCGATGAGGGTGAAGCCCTGGGTGCGGTTCTGGTTCTTCATGTCTTCTCTCCTGGTGGACCGTCGGGATAAGGAATCGGGAGATGTTCCGTCGGGTCTGGGATGGCGTTGCAGGTCCGGGTGTCTCCCGTCCTTGCTGAGAAAAGGTTATGTGGGCGCTCCTAACAAGCCTCTTACTGAGGTGGACGTGAGGAGCGGGGCAGCCGGGGGGGTGGGGGATACGGCGCGGGGCGGGGTGGTATGATGCGCGGCAGTTCAGCCTGGCCCGCCGCCGGGCGAATGGGCCGACGCTGGCCCACCCAGTTCATTTCCGCCATCTGCCGCGCGCCTCCCGCCTGGGGTGCCGCGTCCGGCCTGGCGTGCCTGACCAGATTGCAAAGAGAGGCCCCGACTTTGGAACTCACCCCGCGTGTTCCCCCCCACAGCAACGACGCCGAGATCAGCGTGCTGGGCAGCATCCTGCTCGACAACGACACCCTCGCCCAGCTCGGCGATACGGTCGGCCCCGAGATGTTCTACCGGGAGGGCCACCGCAAGATTTTCGCGGCGATGCGAATCCTTCAGGAGCGGGGCGAGCCGGTGGACCTCGTGACCCTCAGCGAGGACCTGCGGGTGCGGGGGCAGCTCGACGAGGTGGGCGGGCTGGCCTACCTCATCGGGCTGGCGGATCAGGTGCCCACCGCCGCCTACGCCGAGCACTACGCGCGCATCGTGCAGGAAAAACACACCCTGCGTCAGCTCATCAGCGCGTCGGGCAAGGCGATGCAACTCGCCTACGAGGCGCAACTGCCCCTGGAGGACCTGCTCGACCGCGCCGAGAAGCTGATCTTCGAGGTCGCCCAGCAGAAGAAGACCGAGGGCTTTCAGGAGATGAGCGAGGTCGTCCACGACACCTTCGAGTACATCACCCTCCTGCACGCCAACAAGGGCATTCCCGACGGCGTGAGCAGCGGCTTCAAGGACCTCGACGAGCAGATCAGCGGGTTGCAGAAGGGGAGCTTGAACGTGCTGGCGGCGCGGCCTAGTATGGGAAAAACCGCGTTCGCGCTGTCTATAGCGCAAAACGTCGCCCTGCGCGGTGAGAAGACGGTCGCGGTCTTCAGCCTGGAGATGCCCTCGGTGCAGCTCGCCCTGCGGATGCTGTGCAGCGAGGCGCGGGTGGACATGAACCGCATCCGGAGCGGGCAGCTCAACGAGCGCGACTTCGAGCGGCTGGCTCACGCGGCGGGCCGTCTCGCCGAGGCCCCGATGGTCATCGACGACGAACCGGACCTGACCCTCAACGCGCTGAGGAGCAAGCTCCGCCGCATCGCCGCGCAACACGGGCAACTCGGCCTCGTCGTCATCGACTACCTGCAACTCATGTCGGGCGGCAAGAGCAACGGCGGAAGTGACAATCGGCAGCAGGAAATCAGCACCATTTCGCGCGGACTCAAGGGACTCGCGCGTGAGTTGGAAGTGCCGGTCATGGTTTTAAGTCAGTTGAGCCGTGCTGTAGAGCAGAGGCCGAACCATAGGCCGATGCTCTCCGACCTGCGCGAGTGTGTAACGGGTGACACGCTGGTGACGCTGGCGGACGGGCGGCGCGTGCCCATCCGGGACCTCGTGGGGGAGACGCCGGAGGTCCTGGCGATGCGCGAGGACGGACGGATCGTGCCCGCGCGCAGCGACCTCGTGTGGGAGGTCGGGCGGCGGCCCGTGCTGGACCTCGTGACGCGGAGTGGGCGGCGACTGCGCGCGACGGGCGGGCACCGCGTCTACCGTTTGGGCGGTTGGGTCACGCTGGACGAAGTGCGGCCCGGCGACCGCGTGGCCCTGGCGCGGCGCGTGCCCGAACCCGTGGGGGCCGCGCCGGGCGAGTGGACGGGGGACCGGGTGGCCCTCCTCGCCCACCTGATCGGCGACGGGAGCTTCCTGAGGGGGCAGCCGCTCCGCTACACGACCGCCTCCGAGGAGAACAGCAGCCTCGTGACTCGCGCGGCGGAGGGGCTGGGGTCCACCGTCAGCCGTCACGCCGGGCGCGGGAACTGGCATCAGCTTGTGATCAGCGGGAATGGGACCCGCTGGCAGGCGGCGGGTGTGGGTGCGTGGCTCAAGAACCTGGGCATCTTCGGGCAGCGTTCCGCCGAGAAGCGTGTTCCAGTGGAGATATTCACCCTGCCGGATGGGTTGGTGGCGACCTTCCTGCGGCATCTGTGGGCCACGGACGGCTGCATCCACGTTCGGGAACGCGGTGGCTCCAGCCGGGTGTACTTCGCCACGTGCAGCGAGGGACTGGCACGGGACGTGGCGGCGCTGCTGCTGCGCTTCGGGATTGTGGCGCGGCTCAGGGCGGTTCCGCAGGGGACCCGGCCCGTCTGGAATGTGGACGTGAGCGGGACGGGGGCGCAACTCGCCTTTCTGGAGCGCGTGGGCACCTTCGGGCCGCGCGTGGAGGTGGGGGAGCGGCTGCGGGCGCTGCTTGCTTCCCGCCCCGGCAACACGAACGTGGACACCCTGTCGGGAGAGGTCTTCGACCGGGTGCGCTCGGTCATGCGCGAGCGCGGCGTCACTCACCGGGAGATGGCGGCCCGGAGAGGAACGGCCTACGGCGGAAACGCGCACTTCTCGTTCGCCCCGTCCAGGGCCGTGGCGCTGGAGTACGCCGACTTGCTGGAAGACGAGGTGCTGCGCGAGTGGGCGCAGAACGACCTCTCCTGGGACGAGGTGGTGAGCGTGACGCCCGCCGGGGAGGAGACCGTCTACGACCTCACGGTACCCGGCCCGGCCTCCTGGCTCGCGGACGGCCTCGTGAGCCACAACTCCGGCGCAATTGAGCAGGACGCAGATATCGTCATGTTTATCTACAGAGACGAGTATTACAACAAAGAGACCGACCAACAAGGAATTGCCGAGATCATCATCGGCAAGCAGCGTAACGGCCCGGTCGGCACGGTGAAGTTGCAGTTCCACTCCGCTCACGTGCGCTTCAACGACCTCGCGCCGGAGGGTGTCTGATGGCGGACGACGTGAAGACGGCGACGGGCGGCGCGGGCGGGCAGCGGCGGCGCAGGCGGCGGCGCAACGTGCGCCCGGCCCCGGCTGGGACAGCTCCGGCGGTGACGAGCGTGCCCATTCCCGCCGCGCCCCAGAAGCGCGGGCAGAAGCGTCCGCTCGCCGAGCCGCGCATCGGGGTGGGCTGCATCGTGCTGCGCGGCGACGAGATTCTGCTCGTGCGCGAGCGGGGGCGCTGGTCGCTGCCCAAAGGTGGGCTGGAGGCGGGCGAACTCGTGCAGGAGGGGGCGCGGCGCGAGACCTACGAGGAGACGGGCCTCGTCGTGGAGTTGCGCGACCTCGCCTTCATCGTGGAGTTCCAGGCGCAGACGTGGGGCCATCACCTTCAGTTCTTCTACACCGGGCGGGAGGTCGGCGGGACGCTGGGGCCGCGCGACCCCGACCGCGACGTACAGGAGGCCAAGTTCGTCCCCATCCGGCAACTGCGCGAGTTCATCCGCTTCCGCCCCCGCCTCGTCGCGCTGGAAACGTGGCTGCGCGAGCGGCGGCCCCGGCACTTCGTCTTCAATCTCGACAAGGAACCCGCCATGCTCCGCAAACGGCGGCGGGTGGGCGTGGGCGCGGTCGAACCCGAGGTGAGCGACGATGTGGGGGAGGAGGCGGACCTCTAGGGGCAGTCAGTCGCCAGCTTTGCGGGGAACACCTGCACTTCCGGCGTGTGGCACATCTTTTCACGCCCTGCTCTTTCTGTTAGAATCAGAATATGAAGCGGGTGTTACGTATCAAGGACGATTCCCTTCCCGTCAGCGGGCGCGGGTATGCCCACGTCTGCCCCCGCTGCGGGGAAGCCCTCACTCTGTTCGACCTGCGCGACGGCGACCAGGGGTACTGGTGCGGGCCGTGCGGGCGGGGGCACCGGGCGGGCGAGCTGCCGCCGGGGGCGCTGCGGCCCCTGCCACACGCGGGCTGACCCTCCATCCCCGAAGCCGCGCCCCCGCTCCCGCCCGAGTGGGGGCGCTATGCTGCGGGGCATGACCGCCGCTGCCTTTCCTCCCGGTGTCCCGCCCGTGCTGGCGGGGCAGGTGATCGCCGTGACGGGGGCGTGCCAGGGCTACGGACGGACGATCAGCGCGGCGCTGGCGCGGGCGGGGGCGAGCGTGGTCCTCGTGGGGGACAACAGCGAGACGCTGGCTGCCGCCGCGAGCGTGCTGGAGGCGGGGGGCGGGACCGCCGTGCCGATCCAGGCCGACGTGAGCGTACCGCTCGACTGGCTGAGCGCGCAAAACCGCGTGCTGGAAATCTTCGGGGCGCTCCACGGCATCGTCCACCTCGCCGACCGGCGGGCGCACACCAATTTCACGATGCTCAGCGAGGGCGAGTGGATGGACCTGTTCAACAACAACGTCAAGAGCAGCGTCGCCATCGCCCAGATCGTGCGCCGCCGCCTCGGCGGGACATGGCTCACCCTCGTCGGCCCGCACCTCGACGAGCGCGGCCTGCAAGTCCACCCGCAACGCGGTGCCCTGCGCGGCCTCGTGGAACACGGCCACGACGAGGACCTGCGCCTCAACCTCGTGTTGCCGGGACGGGCGAGCAGCGGGGACGAGAGTCTGGACCGTCCCCTCGCCGACGCCGTGCTCGCCCTTGCCACCCCCGCCCTGCTCCACCTGCGCGGCACGGTGCTGGAGGTGCCCCTGCCCGCCGCGCCACGGGGACGGGTGGTGGACCCGGCGCTGCTGCTGTGAGGAAGCCGCCAGCCGCCAGCTTCCAGCCGCCAGCGGGGAAAAGGGTCGCCTGCGGGCTTCTGGAACGGTGCCGTGGGAGAGTGGCCTCGTGAGGTGCCCCTACTGTTCTGCCCCGGACTCCAAAGTGGTGAACTCGCGGCCCAGCGACGATGGGGCGAGCATCCGCCGCCGCCGCGAGTGCCTGCGCTGCGCGCGGCGGTTCACGACCTACGAGCGTGCCCAGCTTGAGCCGCTGATGGTCGTCAAGCGCGGCGGACAGCGCGAGGCGTTCAATCCCGACAAACTGCTGCGTGGGCTGACCCTCGCCACCGAGAAACGCCCGGTGCCGGGGGAGAGGTTGCGCGCCTTTGCCTACGGCTTCGAGGACGAGGTGCAGGTCCCCGAGATCGAGAGCGGTGAGATCGGCAAGCGGGCGATGAGCTTCCTGCGTCCCCTCGACGACGTGGCCTACATCCGCTTCGCCAGCGTGTACCGCGACTTCGACAGCCTGGAGAGGTTCATCGAGGAGATTCGGGGGCTGAAGGACGGGGAGGACATGTAGAAAGCTTTCAGCCGTCAGCTTTGGTGGGCTGACGGCTGATCGCTGACTGCTGACGGCTTATCTTCTTCGCCAGTGCTGAACCGTCCCCACCACCCCGCGCCGGAAGAACAGCACCACGAGCACGAAGACGAGGCCCGTCACGATGCCCACGGGCAGGTTCGCGGTCGTCAGCACGTCGCGCAGGAGGAGCACCAGCCCAGCGCCGATCACCGGGCCGAAGAGGGTGGTCGTGCCGCCGAGGAGGGTCATCATGACGACCTCGCCGGAGGTGCGCCAGTTGACGACTTCCAGGCTGACGACCCCGTGACCAAAGGTGTACAGGCTCCCGGCGAGACCCGCCAGCCCCGCGCTGATCAGGAAGGCCGTGAACTTGAAGCGGGCCGGGTTATAGCCGATGCTCTGCGCCCGCTGCTCGTTGTCGCGCACCGCCTGAAGCGCCTGCCCGAAGGGGCTGCGGACGGTGCGGTAGGCGACGTAGAAGCCCACGGCGAATACCGCCAGCGCGAAGTAGTACCGGGTCACGGAGTCGCTGAAGTCCAGCCCCAGGAAGTTCGGGCGCGCGAAGCCCTGAAGGCCGTTCTCGCCGCCCGTCACGGCGGTCCATTGCAGCGCCAGGAACGAGAGCATCTGCGCGAAGGCGAGCGTGATCATCGAGAAGTAGATGCCCACCGAGCGCACGCTGAGAAAGGCGACGGGTACGGCGATCAGGAGCGCGGCCCCCGTCCCGCCCAGCATGGCGACGGGAACGCTCTGCCCCTGCGCGAGGAGGAAGGCCGTGACATACGCGCTCGTGCCCCAGAAGGCCGCGTGCCCGAAGCTCAGCAGGCCGGAGAAGCCGAACAGCAGGTCGAAGGCGACGGCGAAGAGGCCCCACGCCAGAATATCGAGCGCGAGCACCGGGTAGATCAGCCGGGGCAGGATGAGCAGAACGATCCCGAGGCCGATCAGCCACGCGGCACGGACGTTGCGCTCCCGGCCCGTGCGGGCGGCGGTGCGGGGGATGACGGTCATCGCGCCCCCTCCGGCAATCCGAACAGGCCGCTGGGCCGCACGAGGAGCACAATCGCCATCAGGATGAAGACGAGGGTATTTGCTATCGGGGGGTAAAGTGCCGCACCGATGGCGGCGAGCACGCCCACCGCGAAGCCCGTCACCACGCTGCCCAGGATGCTGCCCATCCCGCCGATCACGACCACGGCAAACGTCGTGATGATGAGTTCCGCGCCCATGTACGGCTCCACCGAGTAGATCGGGGCGGCCAGCACCCCGGCGAGACCCGCCAGCCCCACGCCGACGCCGAACATGCCCGTCACCCACTTGCCCACGTCGATGCCGAAGGCGCGCGTGACGTTCGGATTTTCCGTACTCGCGCGGATGATCGCGCCCACCCGCGTCTTCTCGATCACGAACCATGTGATCAGGCAGATGGCGAGCGCCAGCGCGATCACGAAGAGGCGGTACTTGGGAAAGACCACGAAGCCGAGGTTCACCACCCCGGAGAGCGCGGCGGGCGGCGTGTAGGGTGCGCTCGACACCGCGTACTGCGAGAGCATGACCTGTTTCACGAGGTCCTGCGTCAGCAGCGTCAGCCCGAAGGTCAGCAGCAGGTTGTAACTCGGCTCCAGCCCGTACAGCCGCGAGAGCAGCGACCGCTCCAGCACCATGCCGATGGCTCCCACGATGAGCGGCGCGAGGATCAGCGACGGCCAGAACCCCAGCCCCAGCGCCTGCCCCAGCGCAAAGGCCGTGAACGCGCCGAGCATGTAGAGCGCCCCGTGCATGAAATTGACGATGCGAAGCATCCCGAAGATGACCGCGAGGCCGAGCGAGAGCAGCGCGTAGAAGGCCCCGTTGACGAGGCCGTTGAACACCTGGATGAGGAAGAGTTGCGTGTTCATGGTTGTTTTTCCAAATGTCGAGGAGTCGAGGGGCCGAGAGGTCGAGAAAGCCTCGACGGCCCGACTCCTCGACCCCTAGACCCTCCTCAGAACTTGCACTTGCTTTCCGTCAGCGGCTGGAAGGCCCGCGCGGCGGGGATAGTCGAGACGCGGGTGTAGTAGTCGCCGTTCTCCTTCGCCTGCGCCTTCGACTTGACCTGCACGGTGTACACGTCGAGGAGAACGCGGTGGTCCTGCGGGCGGATGTAGGCGCTGCGGGCGAAGAAGTCGCTGAAGCGGTGGCCCTCCAGCGCCTTCACCACGGCGTCGCCGTCGTCGCTCCTCGCGCGGGCGACGGCTTGCAGGTAGGTCATCGTGGCGGAGTACACGCCCGCCTGCGCGAAGGTGGGCTTCTTGCCGAAGCTCTTCTCGAACTTGGCGGCCCAGTCGCGGCTGCGCTGGTCGAGGTTCCAGTACCACGGCACGGTGGCGAGCGCGCCCGCGAAGGCGTCCTGCCCCAGCGCGGCCACGTCCGTCTCGAACAGCAGGCCGATGCCCAGCCCGATGCCCTGCTGACGGAGGCCGAACTCGTTGTACTGCTTGACCACGTTCACGAGGTCCGCGCCCGCCTGCATGGTGCCGAAGACTTTGGGCTTGAGGCCCTGCGCCTTGAGCAGGTAGCTGGAGAAGTCCGTGTTCGGGAAGGGGGTCGCGTCGCTCGCGGTGACGGTGCGGCCCTTGTTCTCGGTGACGGCGGCGATCATCTGCTTGTTGAGGTCCTGCCCGAAGGCGTAGTTGGGGTAGATGATGTACCAGCTGTTGCCGCCGCGCTTCGTGACCGCCGTGCCCGTGCCGTTGGCGAGCATGTAGTTGTCGTAGGCGTAGTGGAAGGTGTACTTGTTGCACTTCTCGTTCGTCAGAGCGGTGGTGCCGCCCGTGACGACCATCACGGGAATCTTCTTCTGGCGGGCGACCTCGGAGGCGGCGAGCGCGGCGCTGCTCGTCGGCAGGTCCACGAGCATGTCCACGTTCTGACGGTCGATCATCTCGGCGGCCTTGTTGCTCGCCACGTCCGCCTTGTTCTGGTGGTCCACACCGACGACCTGCACCCGGCCCCTGTAGCTGGGATTGGCCGCCACGAAGTCCTGCACGGCCAGTTGCGCGGCGCGGACGCTGCCCTGCCCGGACAGCTCGGAGTACACGCCGGAGAGGTCGGTCAGCACGCCCACCCGCACGGCGTTGTCGGTGAGTCTCACACTCTGGGCGAGAGCGACGGGCGCGGCGGCGAGGGCGGCGGTGGAGAGAAGGGCGGTCAGGGTGCGCTTATGCATGAATTCCTCCGGGGAAGGGGAGAGGGGAAAGGTGGGTTGGGGAGCAGAAACACGGCGTCGCCTGTCTTGCTGACGGCTGATCGCTGAAAGCTGAAAGCTCCCGACTGACCGCTCATACGCTGAGGTACCGCAACAGGTCCTCCCGCCGCGCCTCCACCTCGCCCGCGTGAACCTCGTCCACGACGTGTCCATCCACGAGCACGTAATGCCGGTCGGCGAGGCGGGTGGCGAACTTGAGGTTCTGCTCCACGAGGATGATGCTGAGTCCCTCGCGGCGCAGTTCGGCCAGCATGTCGCCGATCCTCTGCACGATGACGGGCGCGAGGCCCTCGCTCGGTTCGTCAAGGAGCAGGAGCTTGGGGCCGCTGCGGAGCACCCGCACGATGGCGAGCATCTGCTGTTCGCCCCCCGAGAGCTTGGAGCCGGGGTGGTGCCCGCGCTCGCGCAGGACGGGAAAGGCCTCGTAGGCCCGCTCGGTGCTCCAGCCGCCGGGCCGGGCGGGCGGCAGTTCCAGGTTCTCGCGCACGGAGAGGCTGCTCAGGATGGCCCGCTCCTCCGGCACCCACGCGAGGCCACGGGCGGCGACCCGGTGGCTCGGCAGCCGCGTGAGGTCCTGCCCCTCGAAGGTGACGCGCCCCGTGCGGCTGCGGAGGACACCCATGACGGACTTCAGCGTGGTCGTCTTGCCCGCCCCGTTGCGCCCGATCAGGCTGACGACCTCGCCGGGCATGACGTGGAGGTTGACGCCGTGCAGGACGTGGCTCTGGCCGTAGAAGGCATTGAGGTCGCGGACTTCGAGCAGGGGCGTGCCCGTCAGGCCGGGGCGGGCGGGGGAGACGGTCGGGGCCGTCATGCGTGCGCCTCCTCGCCCAGATACGCCTCGATGACGCGCGGATCGCGCCGCACCTCGTCGTAGCTGCCGCTGGCGAGGACCTGCCCGTATTGCAGGACGGTGATGCGGTCGGCGAGCTGCGCGACCACGCTCATGTTGTGTTCGACGAGGACGACCGTGCGCCCGCGCGCCACCCGCCGCACGAGGTCGATGACGCGGTTGACCCCCTCCGACCCCATACCGCTCGTCGGCTCGTCGAGAAGCAGCACGCGGGGGTCCTGCGTCAGCGAGATGCCGATCTCCAGTTGCCGCTTCTCCCCGTGCCCGAGGTCGGCGGCGGGCCGGGCGTGCGCGCCCTCCAGCCCCACGTCCGTAAGGATGGCGTCGGCGCGCGGCCCGAGTTCCTCCAGCCGGGAGAGCGGCGTCCAGAACTGCCCCGGCAGCCGCGTCGGCGATTGCAGGGCCACGATCACGTTGTCGCGCACGCTGAGGCTCGGAAAGACGCTGCTGATCTGGAACGACCGCGACAGCCCCCGCCGGACGATTGCGTGGGGCGGCAGCGTGTCGATGCGCTCACCGAACAGAATCACTTCCCCGCTCGTGGGCCGCAGGAAGCCCGAAAGCAGGTTGAACAGCGTGGTCTTGCCCGCCCCGTTCGGTCCGATGATCGCGTGGATTTCGCCCTCGCGGACGCTCAGGTTCACGTCGTTCGTCGCCCGGAAGCCCCGGAACTCCTTCACCAGCCCGCGTGCCTGAAGGGCGACGGTGCCCGGTCCGCCGGACGAAACATTTGCAGCAGCCTGCGAGGCCGTCATGCGCGGACGCCGGAGGCGTGTTCTGGCATCTTCCCCCCTTCCGAAGTTGTGATACGGGAAGGAAGATACACGGCCCGCGTCACATTCTGGTTACAGTCCGCGCCGCAGTAGCGCCAACCCCCGCCTCCGTCGTCAGGAAGCCCACCCGCCGGTCGTGCTCCTCGGCGGGCAGGGCGGGCACGACGAGGGCCTGCGGAATGACGCCGACGGTCAGCCCGGTGAAGTCGGCGAGCAGGCGGTCGTAGAAGCCGCCGCCGTACCCCAGCCGCACGCCGGAGCTGTCGAAGGCGAGCGCGGGGAGCAGCACGGCATCCACGGACGCGAGCGGCACGCGCGCCGCGTCCGCCGGGGGCTGGAGCGCCCCGAAGCGGCTCATCTCCGTCGCCGTCTCCCACGGGTGCAGCGTCAGGTGCGGCTGGGGCCGGAAGCGGGCGCGGGTGGTCAGCAGCTCGAACTCGTGCGCCAGCCCGCCCACGTCCGGCTCCCCCGGCAGGGCGCGGTAGGCGAGGACGCGGCGCGCGCCGTGGGCGTGGAGGAAGGGGAGGAGGTGAGGGGTGATGAGGGATGAGGGATGAGGGTTGAGGGTTGCCCGCACCCCTCGCGCCCAGCGTCGCCACTCGGCTTTCGGGGCGTCGGGCGGGGGAGGGGCGGTCACGCCGGGCAGCATAGAGCGCCGCAGCGAACGCGCCCACTCGGGCCAATCGCTGCGGCGTTGGGGACAACTCAGGACCTGCGGGTGGTTGACGGCTGAAATCTGAATGCTGACCGCTGAGAGCTGCCCTACGAGCGCGTGGAGAGCTGCACCGCGAACGCCTTGAGAACGAGGCCAGGAATGACGGACTTCACCGTGGCCTTGCCCGTCGTGAGGTCCAGCGTGTAGAGGGTCGTGGTGGCGCTGCCGCCCGCCGTGAGGTACGCCTCGTTCGTCCCGGCGATGTCGAAGCCGGTGCGCTCGGCGCTCACGTCCACGCCGAGGGTGCCGACCGTGTTCAGGGTGCTGAAGGCCGGGCCGCCCGTATGCGTCACGAGCGTGTCGAGGTCCGCGTCGAGCGAATACAGGGTGGTCGCCGGGGTGTAGTCGGCCACGACGGGCTGGTAGCCCTGGAAGGAGTTCGTGTACGCCGCCGCGACGAGGTTGGGGTCCTTGCCCGTGTTGGCGTCGCTCGCCGCGTAGGCCAGCGTGCCGTCCGCCGTCACCGTGCCGTCGTTCGCCGTGCCCGTGGCGGGCGTGAGGCGGTAGTTCATGTCCCCGGTGCTGAAGACGCGCAGACGCAGCGCCGCCGGGTTGAAATCCATCACGCGGGGAGCACCGAGGCTGCCGCCCGTGTTCGCGGTCAGGACGCCCGTGGACGTGTTCACGAGGTACAGCTTGCCCGTGTCGCTCAGTGCGTACAGGCTGCCGTTGCCGTTGAACACATCGAGGTCCACGAGCGTCTCGCCCGCGCCGAGGCCCGTGAGGGTCACGCGGACCACGCTGACGGTCGCGTTGTCGGTGCCGAAGACGACGAGCCGCCCGGACGTGTCCAGCCCGTAGGCGGTACGTCCGGTGGGCGCGACGGGCGAGTTCAGTCCGCAGGCGGAGAGGGCGAGGGCACAGGTGGCGGACAGCAGCGCAAGTCGTTTCATGGGTGGAGCCTCCCCGTGATCTGGTGGTTCACCCGAGCGTATGCGGACGCCGCGCCTTCGGATCACCGGATGAGCTTCACCCGGACTTCACACTCAACCCGCCTCCTTCGGCCCCCTCAGCCCGCTCCGCCCCTCCCGCCCCCGCAGGACGGCGGCCACGTCGGCGGACGACACCCCGACCTCCGCGAGCACGAAGAGGGTGTGGAACAGGAGGTCGGCGGTCTCAGTCGCCAGTTCGGCCCGGTCCCCGTTCTTCGCCGCGAGCAGAACCTCGCCCGCCTCCTCCGCGACCTTCTTAAGTACCCGGTCGAGACCCCCGGCGTGCAGCCGCGCGACGTAGCTGTTCTCCGGCAGGGTGGCGAGCCGTTCGGTGATCGTGGCGTAGACGCGCTCCAGCGTGCCGTCCAGCCCAGTCTGCGTCTCCTCGCCCTCCAGCAGCGGCGTGTGGAAGCAGGAATACTCCCCGGTGTGGCACGCCGGGCCGGTCTGCTCCACCCGGTAGAGCACGCTGTCGCCGTCGCAGTCGAGGTGGACCGAGACGACCCGCTGGGTGTGCCCGCTCGTCGCGCCCTTGACCCACTGCTCCCCGCGTGAGCGGCTGTAGTAGGTGGCTTCTCGCGTTGTCAGGGTGCGCTCCACCGCCGCCCGGTCGGCGTATGCCTGCATCAGCACTGCGCCCGTCCGCGCGTCCTGGGTGACGACGGGAATGAGACCGTCCGCGCCGAACTTCAGGGCCTCCAGATTCGGCGTCATGCATCCCGCCAGTCCGGGCGCACGGGTAGTCCCTCACCCTTGAGGTACGTCTTGACCTCCGGCACCGTCAATTCCCCGAAGTGGAAGACGCTGGCGGCGAGGGCGGCGTCGGCTCCCCCGTCCCGCAGCACGTCCCGGAAGTCCTCCAGCCTGCCTGCCCCCCCCGACGCGATCACCGGCAGGTCCACCGCCGAGGCGACGGCGCGTGTGGCCGGGAGGTCGAAGCCCGCGCGGGTGCCGTCGGCGTCCATGACGTTGAGGCAAATCTCGCCCGCGCCGAGTTCCTGCCCCCGCTCCGCCCACTCCAACAGGTCCAGGCCCGTGTCCACCCGCCCGCCGCCGACGTGGACGGTCCAGCCCTCGCCGTCCTTCCGCCGTTTGGCGTCGATGCTTAGCACCACACACTGCGCCCCGAAGTGGTCGCTGGCCTCCCGGAGAAGGTCGGGCCGCCGCACCGCGCCGCTATTCACGCTGATCTTGTCGGCCCCGGCGAGGAGGAGTTGGCGGAAGTCGGACACGGCGTTCACGCCGCCCCCCACCGTCAGCGGCATCATGACCTGCTCGGCGACGCGGGCGGCCACGTCCAGCATGAGGGAACGGCCCTCGTGCGTGGCGGTGATGTCGTAGAACACGAGTTCGTCGGCCTGCTGCGTCTCGTAGGCCCGCGCTAAGGCGAGGGGGTCGCCCGCGTCGCGGTGGTTCTCGAAGAACCGGACATTCTTGACCACCCGCCCGTTTTGCACGTCCAGGCAGGGGATGATGCGCTTCGTCAACACGGGGCCAGTCTACGCGGCGACCGTCCCGCCCGCGCCCCGGAGGCGTGTAGACGACTTCCCCCGCCGGGACGCAGTTCAACGCCCCTTCACACCCCGCCTTGATAGAATCTTTATGTCCCGACAGTTCGGAGCTTGGGAACGACCGTTGAGGGGGAGCAAGGGGAGACTGCTGTGGAACGCCGACGCATCCTGCTGGTAGACGACAACCCGCACGACGTGGAACTCGCGCTGAGCGCCTTCGAGGAGAGCGGCGACGAACACGACATCACGGTCGCGGGCGGCGGTCCCGAGGCGCTCGCCGTGCTGCGTTCCTCCGAACACCTGCCCGACCTGATCCTCCTCGACCTCAAGATGCCCCACATGGACGGCCTCGCCGTGCTCGACGCCATCCGGGGCGAGGCCGCCACCCGCGACATCCCCGTGGTCATGCTCACCACCAGCGGCGAGGACCGCGACATCCAGGCGAGCTACGCCCACGGTGCCTCGGCCTACGTCATCAAGCCGCTCGACTTCGGCCAGTTTCAGGAGGCGGTGCAGACGATCTCCGACTTCTGGGCACGGCTGAACCGGCATCCGCGCTTCGGTTGAGCTTGACCTCGCGTTCATTCCCGGTGCCGTCCTCCGCCCGCCGCATTAGGCTGACCCCATGCGCGTATGGATCGGCTGTGGCGGCTACAGCAACGAGGAGTGGGCGGCCCCCGGACTCATCTACGAGGGCGTGAAGAAGGACGCCTTCCTGGAGACCTACGCCCGGCACTTCGACGCCGTGGAGCTGAACTCGTCCTTCTACGCCATCCCCGGCCTGAAAGCGTTCGAGGGCATGGCGCGCAAGAGCGCCGGTCGCACGCGCTTCACCGTCAAGCTCAACAAGGTCTTTACCCACGACTGCGCCCCCACCGACGCCGACTTCGACCGGATGCTCCAGAGTCCCGAGCCGCTGCGTGAGGCCGGGTTGAAGGGGCCGTACCTCGCCCAGTTCCCGTACTCCTTCCACCGGACGGCGGACAACCGCAAGTACCTCCTCGGCCTCGCCGAACGCTTCACCGGGCACGAACTCGCCGTCGAACTCCGGCACGCCAGTTGGGACAAGCCGGAGGTCCGCGAGGGCATGGCCGAGTACGGCCTGATCTGGGTCAGCCCCGATTACCCGGTGGTGGGCGGAATGCCCGAACCGCAGGTCCACGTCACGACCGACGTGGGCTACCTGCGGCTGCACGGGCGCAACAAGGGCAGTTGGTGGGAGGGCAGCAGCGCCGCCGAGCGCCACGACTATCTCTATAACCGCGCCGAGATGGACGAGTGGGCGGAGAAGATCGCTCTGGTGGTGGATGATTTGAGCGAGCTGTATGTGTTTTTCCAGAACACGACGAAGGGTCATGCGCTGAAGAACATTCCCATGCTGCGTGAGGCGTTGAATGCGCGGGGCGTTCCGGTGAAGACGCCTGATCCGGCGGATGACGGGCGGTTGATTTAAAAGGACATGCTCGCGGACCGTTTGCAAATACTCGCCCGCTTCGCTCACTGGGTAGAGGGGCCGATCTCGGACGACCTCTTCGAGAAGTGGTTACAGGAGTGGGGTGCGCTCTGGACAGACGTACACCAACTCGCTGAGTGGCAGGACGCCGATCTCCTGCTCCTGCTGCGGCGTGCGCTGTGCCACCACGACGGATTCGTTCGGGGTGAGACTTTACAACTCGTCGGTTTTCACTACGACTTGTCAGGAGATGCCGAGCTTCTCGAACACGTCCGTTCCTTGCTGCTTTCGGATGTGAACGAGCATGTCCGTCTCACCGCCGCCGCTGTCCTCGGTGTGCAGGCTGACGCCTGGGATGACGCCCTCGTTCGAGCGTTGACGGATGATTCCGACGAGGACGTTCGCCGGGTGGCGTTCGAGTCGCTCCTGAAGCTATTCAGGTTGGGACCCGGCCCGGAGGCGCGTTGGTTGGGTGAGATTGAGGCCGGACGCCTGACGCCGACTCTTGACGCCCTCCATGCCATAGCCGCTCGGTATGACCTCTGACTACTCTGCATTAACCCCCGTCCAACCCCCATCCCTCACCCTTCCGGTGGATGACGCGCCCTCCCCAGCCCCCTACCCTGGGCGGTGAGATGCCCCTCACTGCCCCCGCCGACCTCCCCCCGCACCGTGACCCTGGCCCTGAGCGGTCACATGAAAGGCCGGTAGAGTGAGGGCTATGCGGTTTTTCACTGGCCTGGGTGTGCTGCTCCTGCTGGGAACGGCGGGCGCGGGCGGCCTGTGGTGGATGTGGGGGCGCGACCTGCCGAGCGTGCAGGACCTCGACGTGCTGGAGTTCAGCGGGCAGACGCGCGTGTACGACCGGACGGGGGCGCTCGTCGGCACGCTGACGCCGACGCTGGGCAGCGGGGAAGGTGTCAACCGCAACCTGTTGCGCCTGGATCAGATCAGCCCGCCCTTGCAGAAGGCCATCGTGACGAGCGAGGACCGCCGCTTCTTCGAGCACCACGGAGTCGATTACATCGGCATCGCGCGCGGGCTGCTCAAGGGATTGCTCCAGAACGACCTGGAGGGCGGAAGTTCCATCACGCAGCAGGTCGTGAAGAACACGCTGCTCGCCGACCTGAAGAGTGCGCGCACGGCGGAGCGCAAGTTCAAGGAGGCGATCCTCGCCTACCAGCTTGAGCGCAACTTCAGCAAGCAGCAGATTCTGAACGCCTACCTCAACGTCATCTACTGGGGCGATGGGGGCCGCAGCGACATCATCGGGGCGGAGACGGCGGCGCGTGCGTACTTCAGGAAGAGTGCGGCGCAGCTCAACCTCGCCGAGAGCGTCTACCTCACGACCATCGTGCCCGCGCCCAACAAGCGGTACAAGGACTTCAAGGCGTACCGCCCCCTGATGCGGAGCCTGCTCGACCGCATGGTGGAGGACGGGCGCGTGACGCGGGCGCAGGCGAACGAGGCGTGGCGCACCCCGATCTACCCGGCGGGCTGGCGCATCGGCTGGAATGCGGACGGCACTGTGCGCTCCGCCGTGCTGGAGCGGCCCGAGCGCATTCAGGAGAACATGCCGCCCCCGCCCGTGCAGTCGGCCTTCCACTACCTTCAAGCGGTGGAGCGCGAACTGATTCCCGCCATCGGGCGCAAGGCGCTGTACGGCGGCGGCAAGGTCTTCACCGGAATGGACCTCACGGCGCAGCGGAGTGCCGAACAGGCGAGTCTAAACGCCCGCTTGCCCGACGGGGCGACGCTCGGCATCGCGCTCGTCAACCCGGCGAACGGTGAGGCACTGGCCCTCGTCGGGCAGAAGCTCACGGGCGGGCGGCCCGGCGATTGGAACAACGCGACCCAGGCGCGGCGGCAGGTCGGCTCCTCCATCAAGCCGCTGCTCTACACCCTCGCGCTGGAGCGGGGCTGGAAGCAGAGCGACACGGTACTCGATTCACCCATCGGGGGCGACTACCAGCCGCAGAACTACGACGGGCGCTGGACGGGCCGTTACGTCACGATGCGGTACGCGCTCGACCACAGCCTCAACCTCCCCACCGTCCGCATCGCGCAGGAACTCGGGCTGAAGAGCTTCGAGGCCAAGTTGCGCGAGCTGGGCCTGACCCCGCCGCCGAACGCGGGCCTGCCGCTGAGCATCGGGACGTTGGAGGCGAGTCCGCTCCAGATGGCCGCCGCCTACGCCTCCTTTGCCAACGGGGGGCTGTACTACGCGCCGAGCCTCGTGCGCCGGGTGGAGGACGGGCGGGGACAGGTCCTCTACACCCGGCCCGCGCCGCAGGCCAAGCGGGTGTGGGACGTGCGGACGGCGTGGCTGGGGCTGGACATGATTCGGGGCGTGGTGAACGACCTCACCGTTTATCAGGGCGGCCTCGCCACCCGCGCGCAGATTCCCGGCTGGGACGTGGGCGGCAAGACGGGCACCACGAACGACGTGAAGGACCTGTGGTTCGCGGGCGTGACGCCCCTCGTGAGTGGGGCCGTCTGGGTCGGCAAGCAAGCGGGCGGCGCGCTGCCGAACTGGGCCTACAGCGGCGAGATTCCCACCCCGGTGTGGCAACAGGCGGTGGCGGGTGCGCTGGCGGGTCGGCCCCGGCAGACCTTCGCCGAGCCGGGCGGCATCACCTACCGGGTGGTCCGTCAGGTGGAGATGGCCTTCCGAGAGGAGGAAGCCGACCGGGAACAGGTCGCGCGGGACGGCAGCGGGAACAGTGGCGGTGGTTTCTTCGGCGGACGGCGCGACCCGACCCCAGCCCCCGTCCCCGAACCTCAACCCGAGGTCGTGACGGAGACGCCCGCATCGGAACCGACCCCCGAACCTCTCCCGGAAGAAGTTCCTGTCAGTGAAATTCCCACTGAGCCTCCCGTGGAGGAGGGCTTCACGGGCGAGCAGGGCACCGAGATCACGCCCCCCGAGGACATCCCCACCGCCGAGCAGCCCGACCCGCTGCCGGAAGTGCCCATCGCGCCCGTTGAGGAACCTGTCGTCCCCGAACCCGTGGAGACGCCGGAGCCTGCGCCCATCGAGCCGGAGCCGCTGCCCGAACCCCTGCCCGAGGAGAACATCGCGCCGGAATACGAGCTGCCCGAGCCGCCCGCTGACTCCTATCAGGAGGGCGGCGAGCCGAGCGGCGTGCAGGAGCTTCCGCCCGTCTTCTGATCTTGGGGCAGGTGTGACGGTTGTGGATGGGTGCTGACTCAGTGACGCTGCGTGCGACCCCTCAGTCAGCTTCGTTGACAGCTCCCCTTAAAGGGAGCCTTTGTTGGCCGTTGGCCTTCCTTCAAGGGGAGGTGCCCCGAAGGGGCGGAGGGGTCGCACGCGGTGAAGTGCCCCAACCGCCCGCTAGACCCTCGCTCCCAGTTGAGCCGTCCCCCGCCCGGTGCTAGCCTCCCCGGACAGGGCAATCAGCTTGGGGGGGAACGCATGACACTGGCCGACCACGAGACGATCTTCACCATCGAGGCCACGCCCGTGAAATTTGGGCCGGGGGCCGCGCGGGAGGCGGGGTGGGAACTCGCCCGGCTGGGGGTGCGCCGCGCCTTCGTGGTCGTGGACCCTCACGTGCGGTCGTGTGGCGTGGCGGACCCCGTGCTGGAGAGCCTGCGCGCCTCCGGGGCCGATCTCATGGAGTGGGACGACGTGGAGACGGAGCCGGGGCTGGACGCCCTGAACCGCGCCGTGCGGGCCGCGCGGGAGGCGAACGCGGACGGCTTCGTGGCCCTCGGCGGGGGGAGTGCCATCGACACGGCGAAGGTGGCGAACCTCCTCGCCACGCACGGCGGCGAGATCATGGATTACGTAAATCCACCCGTCGGCGGGGGACGCAAACCGCCCGGACCCCTGCGTCCCCTCCTCGCCATCCCGACGACCTCCGGCTCGGGGTCGGAGGCGACGACCGTGGCGATTCTCGACCTTCCGCACCTCGGCATCAAGACGGGCATCAGCCACCGGGCGCTCCGGCCCACGCAGGCCCTCGTGGACCCCGAACTCACCCGCACAGCACCGGGGGCCGTGGTCGCCGCCGCCGGACTGGACGTGGTGTGTCACGCTGCCGAGAGCTTCCTGAGCCGCCCGTATACCAGCCGCCCCCGCCCCGCCAGCGCGGACGAGCGCCCGCCCTATCAGGGCAGCAACCCGGTGGCGGACCTGTGGTCGGCGCAGGCCATCCGCTACGGCGGCGAGTACCTGCGCCGGGCCGTCGAGGGCGGCGACGATGTGGAGGCGCGCGGCTTCATGATGCTCGGCGCGACGATGGCGGGCGTGGGGTTCGGTTCGGCAGGCGTCCACATTCCGCACGCCTGCGCGTACCCGCTCGCCGGGCGGCGGCACGTCTACCGCCATCCGGGCTACCCCGGCGAAAAGGTCTTCGTGCCCCACGGCTTCTCCGTGATCGTGACCGCCCCCGCCGCCTTCCGCTTCACCTTCGACGCGGCCCCGGCAAGGCACCTTCAGGCCGCGAGTTTCCTGACGGGCGAGGAGTACGACCCCGACGACCGCGAGGCGTTGCCCCGTGCCCTGACCGCTCTCATGCGCGACGTGGGCGCTCCCAGCGGTATCCGCGAACTCGGCTACGACGAGGCCGATATTCCCGCTCTCGTGGACGGTGCCATGAAGCAACAACGCCTCCTCGCCGTCGCGCCGAAGATGCCGAGTGCCGACGATCTGGCGCGGATATTCCTTGAGTCGCTGAGGAATTGGTAACGCGGGCTACGCCCCGTCCAACGGAATAAGCGTGACCGTTCCCGTCGCCGCCGGTCCGTCGATGGTCAGCACCTCCAGGCGGCAGGGGAGGTCGTCGCGGCCATGCTCGCGCGTCAGGTACGTGAGGGCGGCGCGGTGCATCAGCGCGAGCTTGCGCGCAGTCACGCTCTCGGCGGCGCTGCCATGTCGGGCGTTTTTCCTCTGCCGGACCTCGGTGAAGACGAGCGTCTCGCCCTCGCGGGTGATGAGGTCGATCTCCCCGCCCGGAATGCGGTAGTTGCGCGCCACGACCTCCCGCCCTAGCAAGGCGAGGTGGGCGGCGGCGCGGTCCTCGGCATCGGCTCCTTTCATGTCGGGCTGGTTCCGGGTGGGCAGATGGACGGCGACGAGAAGGGCAGGCTGTGCTTGCCACCCCTCTCCCAGCCTCTCCCGTAAGGGGGGAGGAGCAGAAAGGCCGTGTTCTGCCGGTCGCTGGAAGCTGGCTGCTGGCGGCTCACTCCTCCAGCCATTCCCGCCAACTCGTGAAATCCGGCACCGTCAGCGCCGCCCCCGCCGCAATCAAGGAGGTGGAGGGCGCGGTGGTCGTCAACGCCACGACCGTGCAACCTGCCCCCACCGCGCTCCTCACCCCGTTCACGGCGTCCTCGTGGGCGAGGCAGGCGCGGGGGTCGAGGCCGAGCAGCGCCGCCCCGCGCTCGAAGGGTTCGGGGTGGGGCTTGCCGCGCGTGACGTGTTCGCCCAGGATACGCGGCCCGAAGCGGTGGCCGAAGCCGAGCGCCTCCATCCCGAACTCCACGTTCACGGCGTCCGCGCTCGTGACGAGGGCGAAGGGGATGCCGCGTGTCTCCAGCGCGTCCAGGTACTCGCCCAGCCCCACGACCTCGCGCAGATTGCCGCGTGCCAGGTCGCGGTAGCGGCCCTCCTTGGCGTGGTGGAAGCGCAGGGCCAATTCCTCGTCCGGCACCTGTCCGGTCAGCCGCTCGATGATCTCGGGATTGCGCCCGCCGTCCACCTTCGTGTCGAGGTCGTGGTCGGTGAGGGTCAGGCCCAGCAGCTCGGCGGCGACCTCCTGCCACGCCTGACGGTGCCAGGGATTGTTGGAGGTCAGCACGCCGTCCATGTCGAACAGCACGCCCGCAGGTCGGGCGGGGAGGGTGAGGCTCAAAGGTTCACCCCCCCTCCGGCCCGTGCCCGAGGTCGGCGAGCAGCCCCCGGTACAGCCGCGCGGCGTCCCGGCGCACGTCGTCCAGTTCCGCATCGTCGTCCGCGAGGTCGAGGGCCACCTCCAGCGCCTCGGCCAGAACATGCGAGTAGATCGGCCATCTGCCGCTCGCCTCCGGCTCCCCCCTCTCTGCGGCGTTCGGCCCGCTGTCCAGCGTTGCCAGGGCCGCCTCCGCCGCCGCCCTCTCCGCGTCGCGCTTGGAGCGGCCCTCGCCCTCGCCGAGCGTGCGCCCCGCCGCCGAGACGGTGACGTGGAAGGTGCGCTCGTGGGGCGGTCCCTCCGCCGTCGCGTCGAAGGTCGGCGTGCCCAGACCCAGCGCCGTCAGCCGTGCGATCAGGTCCCCCTTAGGATTCATGGCCGTCATGCCCGCCAGCCTACCGTGCGGGTGGGCCAGCCGTGGGATCGGACGGTGGGATCAGAGGACCCAGGCGTAGATATCGTCCAGTGAGAGCGTCCGTCCCAGACATGAGATGTGGACGCTGCCCCGCCCGGCGAGTTCCTGAAGCTCCCACTCGCCGCCCTCGCGCTCGTAGGCATAGACACGCCGCTCGTCCTGCTCGACGATCAGGTAGGTCTGGAGACTGGGGATGGACGTATAGGCGTGATATTTGGCGTGTCTATCGGTCCATTCCGACCGTTCCGAGACGATCTCGGCAAGGAGGCAGGGCGAGGTGGCGTAAGAGTCGTCCTCGGGTGCGTCCAGGCAGCCCATCACGTCGGGGGAGTAGAACGCAGCCTTTTCGGCGATATGAAGCTTGAACTGGGAGGAGAAGAGGCGGAAGCCCAGGCCCCGGCATGTCGGATACAGCGTGCCCAACAGGTTGGTCTTGATGAGGCCGTGCCCCGCGCTCGCGCCGTCCTCGTCCGCCGCCTCGCCGTGAGGCCCGTACCAGAAGCCGCCCACATACTCCCGCCGGAAGGAGCTTTCACGCTCCGTCCGCAGATAGTCCACCACGCTCAGGGGCCGCGCAGGCGAGGGTTCATGCCCGATGGTACCCGTGGCAACCTCCCCCCGCCGCCCTATGCACTCTCTAGCGACTGGCGACCCCCTACAAGTTCCCCCGCAGCCACACCAGCGTCGTCGCCCAGGCGTTCTCCGCCGCGTCGCGCTTGTAATTCTGCCCGGTGTCGTTGTGGAAGGCGTGGTTGGCCCCCGGATAGATCAGGAACTCGTGCCGCACGTTCGCCGCCGCGAGTGCCTCCCTCGTCGCCGGGGCGTTGGAGGTGATGCGGGCGTCGCGCCCCCCGTAGATGCCCAGCACGGCGGCCCTGATCTTGGGAATGTCCTCGAAGGAGGGGGACGGCCCGTAGTAGGGGATGGCGGCCTTGAGGTCCGGCAGCAGCGTGGACATGCGCCACGTCATGCCCCCACCCCAGCAGAAGCCCAGCATCCCGAAGCGTTCGACCTGCGCGCCGGGCTGCGCCTTGAGGAACTTCACGGCCTCCAGCCCGTGCGCGGCGTGCGTCTCGGCGGGCGTGCGAGCGATGAAGGCGGAAATCTGGGCGGTATCGGTGAACCGCGCCGTCCCCCCCTCCGACGAGACGAAATCGGGCGCGAGCGCGATGAAGCCCGCCTTGGCGACCCGCCGGGCCACGTCCTGAATGTGCGGCTGGAGGCCCCGGTTCTCGTGGATGACCATGACGATGGGCGCACTCGCCACGCCACGGGGACGGGCGAGGTAGGCGAAGTTGGTCCGCCCCAACGCCTCGTAGGCCACGGGCGCGGCCTCGATGCTGGGATCGTCGGGTGCCACCTGATAGCTGCTGGTGGCGGGTTCGTTCTGGGGTGGGGCTGTCTGCGCCTCGGCCAGTTCGGCGGCGCTGATGCCCATCACGCCCAGGGACGCGAGCAGCGCCCGCGCGCCGAGGACCGAGCCGCCCAGCAGCACGCTCCGGCGCAGGAACTCGCGGCGGGGCAGCTCTCCCTCGCGGTAATCCTCGGCGAACTCCTCGGCCACATAGCGGAACAGGTCCTGCCGGTAGTCGTTGCTCATACGCTCTCCTTTGAGTGACTGTCTGAAGCTTAAGGAAAAGCCGGACGGTTGGATGTAGGACGACCCACCAACGCGACCAAGGAAAGAGGCCGCCTCGTGTGAAGCGGCCCTCCCTCCGGGTTGTTCCTACCGCCGCCCCTTCCTCCGCACCTTCTGCCCCGGCACCGTCGCCTGCTTGAACTCCCTGCCCTGCAACTTGGCCTCGATGGCGCGAATCTGGTCGCGCAGGGAGGCCGCGCGCTCGAAGTCGAGGTCCTCGGACGCCTGCCACATGTCGAGTTCGAGGTCGGTGAGCTGGGCGGTCAGCGCGTCGCGGTCGTCGCCCACGTTCTCGGAGCTGATCTCGTCGGGCGTCTCCTCGCCGCGAATCACGTTGCGGACTCCCTTGACGACCGTGGTGGGCGTGATGCCGTGTTCCTCGTTGTAGGCGGTCTGCTTCTCGCGGCGGCGGCGGGTTTCCTCCATCGCGTAATTCATCGCGGGCGTGATCGTGTCTCCGTACAGGATGACTTCGCCGTTCAGGTTGCGCGCCGCCCGCCCGATGGTCTGAATCAACGCCCGCTCACTTCTCAGGAAGCCCGGCTTGTCCGCGTCGAGGATGGCGACGAGCGACACCTCCGGCAGGTCCAGTCCCTCGCGCAAGAGGTTGATGCCCACCAGCACGTCGTAATGCCCCAGCCGCAGGTCGCGGATGATGACCTGACGCTCCACCGAGTCGATGTCCGAGTGCATGTAGCGGGTGCGGACGCCCTTCTCCAGCATGTACTCGGTCAGGTCCTCCGACATGCGCTTAGTCAGGGTGGTGACCAGCGTTCGCTCGCCCCTCAAAGCCCGCTCGCGCACCCGGCCCAGCAGGTCATCGATCTGGCCCTGGATGGGCCGCACCGTCACGGGCGGGTCTACCAGCCCCGTCGGGCGGATGATCTGGTCGGCCACGGAGTCGCTGACCTCGCGCTCGTAGGGGCCGGGCGTGGCGGAGACGAAGACGGTCTGCCCGGTCTTCTCCGAGAACTCCGCGAAGTTCAGCGGGCGGTTGTCCATCGCCGAGGGCAGGCGGAAGCCGTAGTCCACGAGGGTCTGTTTGCGCGCCCGGTCGCCGTTCGCCATGCCGCCAATCTGCGGCACCGTCACATGCGACTCGTCGATGAAGGTGATGAAGTCGTCCGGGAAGTAGTCGAGCATGGTGTACGGCGTGGCACCGATGGCCCGCCCGTCGATGTGCCGCGAGTAGTTCTCGATGCCCGAGCAGTAGCCCAGCACCTTGAGCATCTCCAGGTCGTAGAGGGTGCGCTCCTTGATGCGCTGCGCCTCCAGCAGCTTGCCCACGCTCTTGAAGTAGTCGAGGCGCTGGTCCAGTTCCTCCTGAATCGTCACGATGGCCCGCTCGATGTTGCCCGCGCTGGAGACGTAGTGCTTGGCGGGATAGACCACCGTGGCGTCGAGGTCGCCGAGCTTGTCGCCCGTCAGCGGGTGGACGATCTGGAGGCGGTCCACGTCGTCGCCCCACAGCTCGATCCTCAGCGGCTGCTCGTCGTAGCTCGGCCACACTTCTATCGTGTCGCCCTTCGCCCGGAAGCGGCCCGCCGCCAATTCGATGTCGTTGCGCTCGTACTGCATGGTGACGAGGCGGCCCAGCAGGTCGTCGCGGCTCACCTTGTCGCCGACCTTCAGGATCAGGTTCAGCGCCCGGTACTCGGCGGGGTCGCCGAGGCCATAGATGCACGACACCGACGCCACCACGATGGTATCCCGCCGGGTGAGCAGGTTGCGCGTCGTGGAGTGCCGCAGCCGCTCGATCTCCTGGTTGATGGCCGCGTCCTTCTCGATGAAGAGGTCCTTGCCGGGCACGTAGGCCTCGGGCTGGTAGTAGTCGTAGTAGGAGATGAAAAACTCCACCGCCGAATCGGGGAAGAACTCGCGGAACTCCGAGGCGAGCTGGGCGGTGAGAATCTTGTTGGGGGCCATGATGAGGGCGGGGCGGCCCGTCTCCTCGATGACCTTCGCCATGCTGTACGTTTTGCCCGTGCCCGTAGCTCCGAGCAGCGTCTGGTAGCGCAGCCCCGACTCCAGCCCGTCCACGAGACTGCGAATGGCGGTCGGCTGGTCCCCGGACGGCGTGAATTCCGACTTGACCCGTAGCATCCCTCCAGTTTACGCCCTGAACGTAGTGGGTGGGAAGGGCTGAGGGGAGGGATGTTGGCTGGGTGAAGGAGGGGCGAGGCATCTTGCTCCGTTTGCCCCCACCCCCCAGCCCCCTACCCCCAGAGGGGGCAGGGGGAGTGGCGCTGCGCTGGGCAAAGGGCCTGTTGGCCGCGCCCGTGGTCGGATTCTTGGCGTGGCAAGGTCTGATCTTGTTGCGCTCTATCTGGAAGGCCCACCCAGGAAGCTGCGCGAGCCGACGTGGTGGTGGGAGTGGACCGTCCGCCCACGGGTAAGAATCGGGCGTCGAGAGTGACGGTTTTTGGAGAGCAGAAGCATGAGCTTTTTAGCCCCTCCCCCTTGAGGGGGGAGGTCGGGAGGGGGTGAACGAAGCGACCGAGCCGCGCCCCTCAACGCTCAATCCCGCCTCACTCCCCCTTCTCCAGCGCCTCCCGCGCCACGGTCAGGAAGGCCCTCAGCGTCGGGTCCTGGCCCTCCTCGCGCCGCCACACGGCGACGATCTCCACCACGGGGGCGTCCTCCAGCGGACGGTAGACCACCCCCGGCAGGGCGAGGCGGCTGAAGAACTCGATGGGCAGGAAGACGCCGAGGCCCGCCGCGACGAGCGAGAGGAGGGTGGGAATCTCGATGGCCTCCTGCACGACGTTGGGCGTGAAGCCGGAGGCGGCGCACCAGCGCATGACCTGATCGAAATAGGTGGCGCGCAGGTGGCGGGGGAAAAAGACGAAGCGTTCCCCGGCGAGGTCCCCGATCCTCAGTCGCCGTTTGCGGGCCAGCGGATGCCCGGCGGGCAGCGCGGCGACGAGGGGCTGACGCCACAGCGGGCGCGAGTCGAGGCCGGGATCGCGCACGGGCAGCAGCATCAGGCCGACCTCGATCTGGCCGCCGCGCAACGCCGCCTCCTGCTCTTGCGCGGTGAGTTCGCGCAGGTCCACCGAGACGTTGGGGAAAGCCTCCCGGAAAGCCCGCACGATCTCCGGCAGGCCGCCGAATGCCAGCCCGCCCACGAACCCCACCGTCAGTCGCCCGACCTCGCCCCGCGCCGCCCGCCGCGCCCGCTCGACCGTCTGCCCCGCCTGCGCCAGCGTCTCCCGCGCCCCGATCAGGAACTCGCGCCCCGCCGGGGTCAGTTGCACGCGCCGAGTTGTTCGCAGCACGAGGGGCACGCCCACCTCGTCCTCCAGGTTGCGGATGGAGTTGCTCAGGGCCTGCTGCACCACGAACACGCGCTCGGCGGCCCGCCCGAAGTGTTCCTCCTCGGCGAGGGCGACGAAATGGCGCAGGTGGCGGAGTTCCATAGAGGTAAGGCGAGGAACAAGGCTCCTCCACTCCAGCTTGTCACACTCACCTCCCCGGCTGGTGAATGATTGGCCTTTGCCTTGTTGGAAGCGGTGAATGCGCGGGCTTACACTGACCGCATGACAAAAACGCCGCCGCGCGCAGGTCTGTCCTCCCAGGAACGCGAGCAGCTCAACAGTATCGAGACGCAGGAGTGGCTCGACTCGCTCGCCTACGTGCTGGCGAACGCGGGGGACGACCGGGCCGCGCAACTGCTCGAAGACCTCGACCACTACGCCTATTTCCACGGCGCGCCCATCCTGTTCAAGCAGAACACGCCGTACATCAACACCATCGACGTGTCCGCCCAGCCCGAGTACCCCGGCAATCTGGAGCTGGAGCGCAAGATTCGCAACGCGATCCGCTGGAACGCCGTGGCGATGGTCATCCGCGCGAACAAGAAGTCGGACGGCCTCGGCGGGCACCTGTCCACCTACGCGTCCTCCGCCGAGCTGCTGGAGGTCGGCTTCAACCACTTCTTCCGGGGGCACGGGGCGGGGCAGGACCGCGACCTCGTGTTCTACCAGGGGCACGCCAGCCCCGGCGTGTACGCCCGCTCCTTCCTGGAGGGCCGCTTCAGCGAGGCGCAGATGGACCGCTTCCGGCGCGAACTCAGCCCGGACGGCGAGGGCCTGAGCAGCTACCCCCACCCGTGGCTGATGCCGCACTACTGGGAGTTCCCGACCGTCTCGATGGGCCTCGGCCCCATCCAGGCGATCTATCAGGCGCGCTACATCAAGTATCTGGAGAACCGGGGCCTCAAGCCCGTGGGCGACGCGAAGGTGTGGGCCTTCGTCGGCGACGGCGAGATGGACGAGCCGCAGAGCATCGGGGCGCTGAGATTCGCCGCCTACGAGAACCTCGACAACATCGTTTTCGTGCTGAACGCCAACCTCCAGCGCCTCGACGGGCCGGTGCGCGCCAACTCGAAGGTCATTCAGGAGTTCGAGGCGCTGTTCCGGGGCGCGGGCTGGAACGTCATCAAGGTCGTGTGGGACTCCAAGTGGGACGAGCTGCTCCAGAAGGACTACAACGGCGAGATCGTCAAGCGGTTCGAGACGCTGGTGGACGGTGAGTCGCAGCGGTACGCGGCCTTCGGGGGCAAGGAGTTGCGCGAGGGGTTCTTCAATACGCCCGAACTCAGGGCTTTGATCGAGGGGTGGACGGACGCGGACCTCGAACTCCTGAACCGGGGCGGGCACGACGTGAACAAGATTTACGCCGCCTACGAGGCCGCCGTGCGGCATAGGGGGCAGCCCACCGTCATCATCCCGCGCACGGTGAAGGGCTACGGCCTCGGCGAGACGGCGCAGGCGCGCAACGTGTCGCACCAGGTCAAGAAGCTCGACTTCCACGCGATGAAGAACCTGCGCGACCTGCTGGAGCTGCCGCTGACGGATGAGCAGGTCGAGCATCTGGAGTACTACCGCCCCGCCTCCGACAGTCCCGAGATCAAGTACATGCTGGAGCGGCGGGAGGCGCTGGGTGGCTTCGTCCCCGAACGCATCGTGAACTACCCGCATCCCACCGTGCCGACGGGCGAGTTCTACGAGGAGTTCGCCGCCGGGAGCAAGGGCCGCGCGGTGAGCACCACGATGGCCGCCGTGCAGATCATGAGCAAGCTGCTGCGCGACAAGGAGATCGGCAAGCTGGTCGTCCCCATCGTGCCCGACGAGGCCCGGACCTTCGGCATGGACGCGCTCGTGCCGCGCATCGGCATCTACTCGCCGCGCGGGCAGACCTATCAGCCCGTGGACGCGGGCAGCCTGATGGCCTACAAGGAGGCCAAAGACGGTCAGATGCTCGAGGAGGGGCTGACGGAGGACGGCGCGATGTCCTCGTGGATCGCCGCCGCCACGAGTTACGCCAACCACGGCGTGCCGACCATTCCCTTCTACGTCTTCTACTCCATGTTCGGGATGCAGCGCATCGGCGACCTCGTGTGGGCCGCCGCCGACCAGCGGGCGCGTGGCTTCCTCTTCGGCGCGACGGCGGGCCGCACGACGCTGGCGGGGGAAGGGTTGCAGCACCAGGACGGCAACTCGCTGCTCCAGGCGTACGTCGTGCCCACCCTCAAGGTGTACGACCCCGCCTTCGCCTACGAACTCGCGGTGATCGTCGAGCGCGGCATCCAGCGGATGTACGTGGACGACATCGAGGAGTTCTACTACGTCACCATCGACAACGAGAACGAGGTCCAGCCCCCCATGCCGGAGGACGGGCGCAGCCACGAGGAGATTCGTGACGGCATCATGCGGGGGATGTACCGCTTCCAGGCGAGCGGGAAGGGGGACGCGGAGCTGAGGGCGCAGATTCTCAGCAGCGGCCCGGCGATGGGCGCGGCGCTGGAGGCCGTGGGGAAGCTCGAAGCCTACGGGGTCGCCGCCGACGTGTGGAGCGTCACGAGCTACAAGGAACTCCACCAGGAGGCCCTGCTCGTCCAGCGCCACAACATGCTGCACCCGACCGAGGAGCCGAAGCTGAGCTACGTCGCCTCCCAGCTCAGCCGCGAGAACGCGCCCGGCGTCCTGATCTCGGTGAGCGATTACGTCAAGCTCGGCGCGGACGGCCTGAACGGGCACCTCGACCGCAAGCTGTGGACGCTGGGCACCGACGGCTTCGGGCGCAGCGAGGCCCGCGAGGAGTTGCGCGACTTCTTCGAGGTGGACACGAACCATATCGTCCTCGCCACCCTGTACGCCCTGCTGCGTGACGGGCAGGTGACGGGCGACGTGGTGCAGAAGGCGATCACGGACCTCGGCATCGACCCGGAGCGGGTGGCCCCGGTTCTGCGCTGATGCGCGGCTGTCAAACTGTCTAACCGTCGAACGGTCGAACAGCAAAACGCGGTTAGACGGTTTGACCGTCAGACCCTAGACACTCCGAAGGAGTCCAATATGGCTACCGAACTCAAACTCCCCGACGTGGGCGACAACATCGAGCAGGGCACGGTCGTCACGCTGCTGGTCAAGCCCGGCGACAGTATCAGCGAGGGCCAGCCCATCATCGAGATCGAGACCGACAAGGCGGTGGTCGAGGTTCCGGCCAGCGCGGGCGGCACCGTCGAGGCCGTGCAGGTCAAGGTGGGCGACACGGTGCCCGTCGGCGGCACAATTCTGACGCTGGCGGGCGGGGCGGCTTCGGCTGGAAGTGCCGCGCCCACCAGCCCCGCCGCCGAACCGGAAGCGCCCGCGACGGCCTCCGATTCCAACACGGCGAACCGCGTCGCCCAGGCCCAGCAGGACGCGCAACGCGAGCAGGCCGGGCAACCCACGCAAGGTGGGGGAACGTCGGGTGGAGGCTCGGCGGGCGGTGCCCAAGTCACCCTCCCCGACGTGGGCGACAACATCGAGCAGGGCACGGTCGTCACGGTTCTCGTCAAGCCCGGAGACACGATCACCGAGGGCCAGCCCGTCATCGAGATCGAGACGGACAAGGCCGTGGTTGAGGTGCCCGCGAACGCCGCCGGGACCGTGCAGGACGTGGCGGTGAAGGTGGGCGACGCCGTGAAGGTGGGCGGGGTCATCCTGACGCTGGCCGGGGGCGTGCCGTCCGGTACCGCTCAGCCTGCCTCGGGTGGCGACGCGACGAGCCAGCCCAGCACCGCGCCCGGCATGGTCGGTCCCGCCGCCGAGGCCGAAAGTACCGCCGTGGCCGCCGATCCGAACACGGCGAACCGCGTCGCGCAGGCGCAGGTGGACGCGCAGAAGGAGCAGGCGGGCCAACCCGTGAGCACGCCCACCGCCCCCCCGCCCACGCCGCCGACCTTCGACGGTCGCCCGGTGCTGCCCGCCTCGCCCACGGTGCGCCGCCTCGCCCGTGAGCTGGGGGTGGACCTCCGCTCCGTGCAGGGCACCGGGGTTGCCGGACGCATCAGCGAGGAGGACGTGAGGCGTACGGCGAGTCAGCCGGCAGCGCCCGCCGCTCAGCCTGTCGCCCCTCAACCTGCTGCCCAACCCGCCCCCCAGCCGACGCCCGCCCCGTCTCAGCCCGCCGCTCCGGCCCCCGCCGCTGCCGCCACCGCCCTCCCCAATTTCGAGAAATGGGGCACCGTGCGCCGCGAGGACATGAGCGGCATCCGCAAGGCGACCGTGCGCTCCATGACGGCCTCCACCGCCATTCCGATGGTCACGCACTTCGACAAGGCGGACGTGACCCGGATGGAGGAGACGAGAAAGCAGTTCGGCGCGCGGGTGGAGAAGGCGGGCGGCAAGCTCACGATGACCCACATCCTGATGAAGGTCGTGGCGAATGTGTTGCGGAAGTACCCCAAGTTCGGGGCGTCGCTCGACCTCGCCGCCCAGCAGGTCGTCTACAAGGACTACGTGAACCTCGGGGTGGCGGTGGACACTCCGCAGGGCCTGCTCGTCCCCGTCCTCAAGGACGCCGACCGCAAGAGCATCACCGAGATCGTGCTGGAGCTGAACGAGCTGGCGGGCAAGGCGCGCGAGCGCAAGCTCAAACCCGACGAGATGCAGGGCGCGACCTTCACCATCTCCAACCTCGGCGGCATCGGCGGCTACGCCTTCACGCCCATCGTCAACGCGCCGGAGGTCGCCATTCTCGGCGTGTCGCGCGGCGGCTTCGAGCCGGTGTGGAACCGCGAGACGGGAGCCTTCGAGCCGCGCAACATGCTGCCCCTCTCGCTGACCTACGACCACCGCCTCATCGACGGGGCCGACGCCGCGCGCTTCGTGCGGGCGATCTGCGAGACGTTGGAGGACCCGTTCCTGATTAGTCTGTAGCCGTCAGCTATCAGCCGTCAGCGGTCAGCAAAAAGCCCCCGTCCGAGTGGCGGGGGTTTCTTCTGGCGACTGGCGACCGCTACGTGTCCTTCGGGTCCCCGTCCCCCCGCACCGCCTCCTGAAGCTCGGGGCGCAGGCCGCGCGGCAGGTCGCCGGGGGTGGAGCCGAGGTCGGGTTGAATCTTCTGGCTGGGGGGCGTGTAACCGGGGTTGGGGTCAATGGCCTCGCGCTGGCGCTCCAGGGAGGCGCTGATGTTGGCGGTGAGGCCGAGTTCGCCGGGGGCCACGGCATTGAGGACGGCGGGATCGAGGCCGGGGCCGACCGTCTGTGCTCCTGCAAACTCGGCGTCCTGGAGTGTGTGTTCCATCGCCGCCGGGTCACGGGTGGCGAGGTGGTCGAACTGCCCGGTCACTTCTTTGGGGTCGGGGACCTGCACGGGTTCGTACTTGCCCTCGTCGGCGCTGCTCACCCGGTCCTCGGGGGGCGTGGTCGTGTAGAAGGGCTGGGAGGTGTCTTTCGGGTCGCGGGTCTGGTAGCCCGTGTGATGGTCGGGCTGTCTGGTCAGCTCGTTGATCGGCTCGCCGGTGGGTGGCCCGTCGGGGGCGTCGATTCCGCCGTCCTTGCGTCCGTCTCGGTCGTTCGTCATGGCCCCAGTGTTCCGCGTGGGGGTGAGGGGTGCCTTCCGGCTTCCTTCAGGGTCGCTCGGTGACGCGCTCAGAATCTCCAGGACCGCCGCATGTCCCTCCTCGCGGGCGAGGGCCGCCGCGTCCCGGCCCTCCTCCGTGCGGGCCGCCGGGTCCGCGCCCACCGAGAGGAGCGCCTCCACCAGTACCGCGTTCCCGTTCTGCGCCGCGCCGAGGAGGGGCGTGAAGCCGCCGTGCTGCGTGGCGTTCACGTCCGCGCCCGCCTCCAGGAGCCGCAGGGCGAGGGCCGTGTGGTCTCCCGCCACGGCAGAGTGGAGAGGGCGGGCACCCATCGCGTTCGTGCTCGCCCGGTTCACGTCCGCCCCGCGCGTGAGCAGTTCGGCGGCAACCTCCTCCCGCGCGAAGAAGGCGGCGAGGCCGAGCGGCGTGAAGCCGTCGGGGCTGTGGGCGTTCAGGAGGTTGGGCCGCGCGTCCAACTGCCCCCCCAGGTCGGCCAGTTCCCCCGTCGCGGCGGCCTCGAAGACGGTCAGGGGCAGGCCCGCCTCCCGCATGGCCCCGATCAGCACGCGGGCGAGGTCGTGTTTCCCGTAGTACGTGGCGAAGAGGATGGGCGAGACGCCGAGCGGACTCAGGGCACGCAGGAGCGCCGGGTCGTGGGCCAGCCACTCGCGGACGCCTGCCTCGTCGTTCTTCTGGATGGTGGCGAAGAAACTCTGTTCGGGGGACGGATCGGGGGCAGGGTCGGTCATGGGGTCATGCTAGGCGTCGGACTCGCCGTCTACCCCGACGACGGTTCATTTAGAAGCAGGGCGAGCGCGACCCTCACCGCTACCGCGCCCGCACAACCACAGCGATGCCCATGCCGCCACCGATGCACAGGCTCGCCACGCCCGTCTCCTTGCCCTCCCGCCGCAGCGAGTGAATCAGGGTCGTCAGCACCCGCGCCCCCGACGCCCCGATAGGATGCCCCAGCGAAATTGCGCCACCCGTGATGTTCACCCTCGCCGGGTCGGCCCCCAGATCACGAATGACCGCCAGACTCTGCGCCGCGAACGCCTCGTTCAGCTCCAGCAGGTCCACGTCCGCGAGCGTCATTCCCGCCTTATCGAGTGCGATGGGAACAGCCCTGGCCGGACCGATGCCCATGATGGCCGGATCAACACCGATGGCCGCGTAGCTCACGAGTTCGGCCAGCACGGGCAGCCCGTTCGCCGCCGCGTAGTCCTCGGTCGTCACGACGAGCATGGCCGCGCCGTCGTTCAGCCCGCTCGCGTTCCCAGCCGTCACCGTGCCGTCCTTCTTGAAGGCGGGCCTCAGCTTGGCGAGGGCCTCCATGCTCGTGGCGCGCGGGTACTCGTCGGTGTCGAACAGGGTCGGCCCCTTCCTGCCCGGCACCTCGACGGGCACGGTCTCGGTCTTGAAGTGACCCTGCTCGATGGCGCGGGCGGTGCGGTTCTGCGTTTCCAGCGCGAAGGCGTCCTGCTCCTCGCGGCTCAGCCCCCACTGCTCGGCGATGTTCTCGGCGGTGAGGCCCATATGAATGTCGTGGAAGGCGTCGGTCAGGCCCTCGCTGAGGATGGAGTCGCGCGCCTGCACGTGCCCCAGCCGGTAGCCCTGCCGGGCGCGGGGGAGGAGGTGCGGTGCCCCGCTCATGCTCTCGGTGCCGCCCGCGAGGTAGAGCCTGCCGTCCCCGGCCCGGAGGCCCTGCGCGGCGCTGATGACCGCCTGGAGGCCGGAGCCACAGACTCGGTTCACCGTCAGGCCCGGCACGTGCTGGGGAAGGCCCGACTTCACCGCGACCTGCCGGGCGACGTTCATGCCCTGCCCGGCCTGAAGCACGTTGCCCACGATCACGTCGGCCACGTCGTCGCCGTTCACGCCCTCCAGCACTGACTTCGCTACCGTGATGGCGAGATCGGCGGCGCTCACGTCCGCGAGGGTGCCCAGAAAGCTGCCGATGGGCGTGCGCTTCGCCACCGTGACTACCAGATTGTCCATGCGGGGCAGTGTAGCGAGGGGGCGTTACAGGGACGGCCCGTAACGACGTGGTAATGGGACGGCGGGACGATCTTCTCGACAAGGAGACGGACATGACTGTCACTCAAGCTCCCACCGTAAACGAACCTCGCCTCTCCCGGCTGCTCTTCGCCGACACGCGCCTCGCACCCCTGTGGACCCTGATTCGCGTCTATGTGGGCTGGCAATGGCTACAGGCGGGCTGGCACAAGGTCACGGACCCCGCCTGGGTCGGGTCGGGGGCAGGCACCGCCATCGGCGGCTTCCTGCGTGGCGCTCTGGAACGGGCGGGCGGGGAGCGGCCCTCGGTGACGGGGTGGTACGCGTGGTTCATCGAGAACGTCGCGCTGCCCAATGCCACCCTGTTCTCGTATCTCGTGGCGTTCGGCGAGGTGGCCGTCGGCATCGCCCTGATCCTGGGCCTGCTGACGGGCATCGCCGCCTTCTTCGGCGGCCTGATGAACGCGAACTTCCTGCTGGCGGGCACGCTGTCCTCCAACCCCGTGCTGTTCATCCTGGCGACGTGGCTCGTCCTCGGGTGGCGGGTGGCGGGCTGGTGGGGCCTCGACCGCTGGGTGCTGCCGCGTCTGGGCGTGTTCCACTCGGCCTCACCCGTTCCGGAAGGCTCGACCGTTCAGCGAAGCAGCGGCTGATTCGGAAGGGTCGCCAGCTTCCAGTCGCCAGCGCCAGAACCGCGAGTCTCCCTGACCTTGAAGGCCGTTGGGGGGACTCGCCCCTTTTTAGCTCACGGCTCGTAGCCCACGGTCCATCGCCCACGTTCTACGCTCGTCGCATGACCCGGCCCACCCCCGAAGCGCGCACCGCCTACCCCCATCACCACCCCACCCCGACCCGCTGGGCGGACAACGACGTGTACGGGCACGTCAACAACGTCACCTACTACGCCTACTTCGACACCGCCGTGAACGCCTACCTCGCCGCGCGGGGGGCGCTGGACCCACACGCGGGCACCGTGATCGGGCTGGTCGTGGAGACGGGCTGTGCCTTCTTCGCCCCCGCCGCGTTCCCCGAGCTGCTGAGCGTCGGCGTGCGGGTCGCCCATGTGGGCCGCAGCAGCGTGCGCTACGAACTCGCCGTCTTCCGCGAGGGGGAGGACGCGGCCTGCGCGCAGGGCCACTTCGTCCATGTCTACGTGGACCGGGGGACCCGCCGCCCGACCGAGCTTCCCGCCGAGTTACGCGCCGCGCTGGAAGGTCTGCGGGCGGATTAGCGCCCCCTCCCCGCCCGCCACACGAGCCACATCAGCAGCGGTTGGAGCGGCAGCCGCGCCCACAGTCCCCACTCCGGCAGCGGGCGGAAGCGTTCGGGGTGCTGCGCCATGAGGACGTTCGCCGGGAACACGGCGACGAGGAGGGTGAGGAGTCCCAGCCGGGCCGCCGGGCGCGTGGCCGGATGGAGGAGTCCCAGCCCGCCCGCAATCTCCGCCGCCCCGCTGACGAGGGTGGCCGTGCGCGCGGGGAGGGGCAGCCCCGGCGGCACGATCCGGTCGAACGGCTCCGGTCTCACGAAATGGAGGATGCCCGCGCCTATGAACAGGGCGGCGAGGGCCAGCAGGCCGGGGGTGAGTTTTGAATTCTCTTTGGATTCCATCTCTTCCCTCACATCTTCGGAAGGGTGACGCCCTTCTGTCCTTGATACTTCCCCTGACGGTCGCCGTACGTGACTTCGGGCCGCTCACCCTCGAAGAAGAGAAGCTGAACGCAGCCCTCGTTGGCGTACATCTTGGCGGGAAGAGGAGTTGTATTACTAAATTCGAGGGTGACATGGCCTTCCCAGCCGGGTTCTAAAGGAGTTACGTTTGCGACGATGCCGCAATTGCTCACGAAGACTCCGGCATCGAGGGCGAAATTGCCCGCCTCCGGCACCGTCAGGCAGTACACGTCGTGGTCTCCTGCCAGCTCACGGATGTGGGTGACTTTGTGGTTGGCGCTGGGTCGGCCCCGTCCAGGCTGGCCCCGGAACTCGGCGATGACGTGCGGGAAGCGGCGGAAGGCGCTGCGGTCCACGTTGAGGAGGCGGGCCACGCCGCGCAGGGAGCCGGTGGCGTCGAGTGCCCGGCGTACCGCCTCCTCGGTGATGTCCTCGCGCAGCTTGAGGGTGCGGGCGTGGGCGGCCTGCCGTTCGCGGCGCTCGCTGCCGCCCCGTTCCCACGCGGCCTGAGAACGCTGGCCCTGAGCTGTTCGGGCCTCCGGGTGGGCCGTCCAGTACGCCTCCTGCCTCGCGCGTTGGGCCTCCCGTTCCTCCTCGGTCCAGCGGGTCCGGTGGTATTCCAGCAGGGCGGCGCGTTGGGAAGCGTAGGCGTCTTCTGTCCAGAAGCGCGTCGCGCGGCTCGCCTGGGCGGCCCGGTAGCGCGCGTACCATGCGTCGTCCTCTCGCAGACGCGTCAGGGCGTCCCCGATGGCCGCGCCGTGGGCCTGCGCGTCGAAGTCCTCGCCGTAGTTCCGGGTGTTGTGCCACCGGATGTGGGCGCTCGCCTCCATGCGGGTGAGGTTCCACGGATTGTTGTTCAGCCGGTCGCCGTCGAGGTGGTGGCGGTGGGTGCCGGGCTGCTCCGGGTAGACGCCGTGCCGGAGGTTCCAGGCGTCCGCGAGGCGGTGGGTGGCGAGCATGTGGCCCGTCAGGGGCTGGAAGGTCATCTCATACCCGCGCCGCAGCGAACGGTACAGCGGCATCAGGGACGCGCCGGGCCGCAGTTCCCCGGCGGGCCGCATCGCCCCGTCGCGCAGCAGGAACTCGTGGTCGGGCGTGGCGTGGACGACCCGACCGTTGTCGAGCGTGACCTCCAGCAGCGTGTCCCGGCCCACGAGGCGCGGGGCCGTCAATTCCGTCACCATCACCTGCCCGCGTGGACCGACACTGTAGCCGAAGTACACTTCGCCCCGCCCGGCTCCCTCCGCCATCTCCTCCAGCGTGGGGGCGCGACCATCCACGAGCGCGACGCGCGTATCGCCGGAGAAGCAGCGGGCGTAGGTAGACTTGCCGAGCGCCACCACCATCACGTTGTCGGGAATCCGTATGTACTCCAAGCTCCGTGCTAAGACAAACGAGTTCGGCGGAATGATAATTTCATTCGCCTGAATGTCCACGAAGGAGCGGGCATCGAAGTTCTTGGGGTCCACGAGGGCACCGTGGACGTTGGTGAAGACCTTCCACTCGTCGGCACAGCGCAGGTCGTAGCCGAAGCTGCTCAGGCCGTAGGAGATGACGCTGGCGTTCTCGGCGGTCCGCACGAGGCGGTCCTCGAAGGGTTCGATCATCCCCGCTCGGGCGAGTTCGCGGATGCGCCAGTCGGGCAGGATGCTCATGACCCGTATCCTACCGGGCGGCGTTAGCCTGCACCCGTGAGGCGGGACTGGTGAGGGTGGCGGTGATCGGCGACGTTCACGGCAACGCCTTCGCGCTGGAGGCCGTCTTGCGCGAGGTGCGGGCGGCGGCCCCCGACCTGACCGTGAACCTGGGCGATCAGGTGGAGGGTGCGGCGGACCCGGCCTGCGCGGCGGCATGGCAGGCGGAACTGGCGGAGGCCGGGGCGCTGGAGGTGCGCGGCAACAACGAGGAAAAGCTGTGGCCCGGCGGTCGCCGCTCGCCCCTTACCCGCGCCTACGGGGCGTGGCTGGAGGCCCATGTGGACGCGGGCATGCTCGCCCGGCTGGCCGCCCTGCCCCTCACGGCCTGCGCGCTGGACGGTGCCCTCCTCGCCTGTCACGGCACGCCCGCGAGCACCTGGGAGAGCCTGCTGTGGGTCTGGCAAGCGGACCCGGCGGGCGGAGGCTTCTACCGTGCCCGCGACCCGCGCGAGCTGCGGGCGCTCGTTCAGCCGCTCGGTGCCGAGGTCGTGCTATGCGGCCACACCCACCGCCCCGGCGCGACCCGTGTGGGGGACACCCTCGTGGTGAACGCAGGTGCCGTGAGCGATCAGGTGGACGGCGACCCGCGCGCCCGCTGGACGCTGCTCGAACGCCGTCTGGACGTGTGGACTGTGGACTTCCGTGCCGTCCCCTACGACGTGGAGGCCGCCGTGGCATGGGCCACCGCCCACACCCCCTTCGGGCGGGAACAGGCGGAACTCCTGCGCTCCGGGACCTTCGACAGCCGCACGGGGTAGCCTGCTTCCATGCGCGGCTTGATGGATGCAGTGGTGGGGACGTTGCTCCTCGGCGCGTCGGCCACGGCCCAGCAGGTGTGTGAGGGGCAGGCGGGCGTCCCGACGTGGGCGGAGTCGGGCGTTTTCCGGGGCAGCGTGGGTGGTCTGCCCGTCGCCCTCGCGCTGGGAAAGGGGGAGGACGGCGAGGAGGCGCGGTATTTCTATGAGCGGCGGGGCGTGAACATTGCGCTCGTGCCGGGCTGGACGGGTGACACCCTGCTCCTGCGGGAGGAGGTCTGGTCGGTGGCCGAGGGCCGCAGAAGAGTGACCGGGTGCCTTCGCCTGCGCCGCGCCGGGGCGGCACTGTCGGGAACCTGGACCGGCCCGGACGGGCGGAGGACCCTCCCCGTCGCTCTCGCCCCGCTCGACGTGACGCGCCTGCCCCTCAACCTGCCCAGCTCGCCCGGCCTGCGGCGGCTGCGCGCGTCCGACCCCCTGACCTTCCTCAAGCTCAACCGGGCGTGGGTGAGGGAGGCGGGCGGCGTCCGCGAACCGCTCAGCGGGGTGTCCTACCCACGCATCTCGAACGGAAGTGCCGCGCTGAATGCCGCCCTGCAAGACCGCCAGCTCGAACACGCCGCGAACGCCCTCACCTGCACGTCGGACCTGGGTCAGCCGCCGGGCCGCGAGTCGGGTGACGGCTACACGCTCACCGCCCGCGTGACGTGGCAGGGCCGCCGCCTCGTCAGCCTGTTCGAGACGGCCTCGTACTCCTGCGGCGGGGTGCATCCCGACGCCTACGACGTGGGCCTGATCCTCGACCGCGCGACAGGACGGGAAGTGCCCGTCACGGCGCTCTGGCCGGGCCTGACCCCCGCGCGCCTCTCCGCCCTCTCCCTCGCCCACGGTCGGGCGGACGGCATCTGCCGCGACGTGCTGACGGACCGCGAACCGAAGTTCACGGCGCACCTGACGGGCAAGGGCCTCGCCCTCACGCCGTCCGGTCTGCCCCACGTCGCCTTCGCCTGCGCGGAGACGGTGACGCTTCCCTACTCGGCCCTGCGTCCAGCGGCCAACGTGCGGGGTCCGTATTTCCGGGACCTGTACCCCCGCTGAGGGTCAAGAGGAAACGCGTCCCGGTCCGTCCCAGGGCGCGTCTCCTCTTGACCCTCAGCCCTTGAGCCGCCGCGTCAGCTCGACCTGACGCCGGGCCTGGTGGCGGATGGTGGCCTTGTCCTCGTCGCTCAGCGGCTCGCCGTTGGCCGTCACGCTCGCGCCGTAGGGGTTGCCGCCCGACGCGAAGATCACCTTGTCCGTGTAACCGGGCGGCACCAGGATCGCGCCCCAGTGCATCGCCATCACGTACAGCGTCTGGAGCGTCGTCTCCTGCCCGCCGTTGGGATTCTGCGCGCTCGTCATGGCGCTGAAGGTCTTGTCGGCCAGCGCCCCGCTGCCCCACAGCCCGCCCAATGTATCGACGTAAGCGCGAATCTGGCTCGCCGCGCCGCCGAAGCGGGTGGGGGTGCTGAAGAGGATGGCGTCCACGTTCTCCAGGTCGGCCACGGTCGCGTCGGGGATATGGGCCGTGCGCTCCAGTTGGGCCTTCCACGCCTCCTGCCCGTTCACGACCTCGGGAGGGGCGGTCTCGCGCGCCTTGACCAAACGGACCTCCGCTCCTGCCTCCCGCGCGGCCTCGGCGGCGACCTCGGCCATCTGGTAGTTCGTGCCGTAGGTCGAGTAATAGACGATGGTCATTCGGATGGGGGCAGCAGTCGTCATGCCTCACCCTAACCCAGAGCAGCAGATTCTTCAATGTTGAACGGTCGGTGAAGCTAGAGGTGATTTCCTCCCTCCTCCCTGGTGACGCTTGATGTGCAGGAGAAGGCAAGCGTCCTAGAGATACTTTGTTCTCCCTCCCTCCTTGTGGGGGAGGGTTGGGGAGGGGGGTGACGAGCACCGCTCGGCCTCCTGCTGGACGAAGACAACGCTTCTTTTGCCCGGTTCGCAACTCACATCAAGCGTTCGTGGGAGAGGGCCGGTGTGAGTCGCAGACCCGCTGTCAGAGGGAGCGACCCAACAGCCCACCCTTCCAGCCCACCTCACACCCGGATCGTCACGCGCGCCTTGTCATCCTCCAGGTGAACGCTGTCGATGAAGCGCACGACGCGCGAGGCGTAGCCCATGACGAGGGTGTGGGTGCGGGCACCCCCGCCGAAGCGCCGCACGCCGTTGAGCAGCTCGCCGTAGGTGATGCCCGTGGCGCTGAAGACGATCTGCTCGCCGGGCGCGAGATCGTTCGTCTTGTAGACGCGCCCCTCCTCCACGCCCATCGTGCGGAAGCGTTCGCGCATCGCGTCGTCCTCGGCGATGAAGCGGCCCTGAATCTCGGCACCGAGGCACTTGAGGGCCGCCGCGCTCAGCACGCCCTCCGGCGCACCGCCCGACCCCATCAGCGCGTGGACGCCCGTGCCGCGCACCCCGACCGCGAGGCTCGCCACCACGTCGCCGTCGCCGATGAGCTTGACGCGGGCACCCGCCTCCCGCACCCGCTGAATCAGGCTCTCGTGGCGCTCGCGGTCGAGGATGGTGATGAGCAAATCCTCCACGTCGCGGTCGAGGCTCTGGGCGAGGACGCTGAGGTTGGCCTCGATGGGCCAGTCGAGATGCACCCGCCCGGCGGCGGGGGGCGGCACCACCAGCTTTTCCATGTAGCAGTCGGGCGCGTGCATCAGCCCGCCACGCTCCGAGAGGGCGATGACGGCCAGCCCGTTGGGCAACCCCTTCGCCGTGACGACGGTGCCCTCCACCGGGTCCACGGCGATGTCCACCTCATACTGCCCCTGCCCCAGCGTCTCGCCGATGTAGAGCATGGGGGCCTCGTCCATCTCGCCCTCGCCGATGACGACCGTGCCCCGGATGTCGAGCGTGTTGAGCAGCTCACGCATCGCCTCGGTCGCCGCGCCGTCCACCTCGTTCTTGTCGCCCATGCCCACGAGATGGCTCGCAGCGAGGGCAGCCTCCTCCGTCACCCGCGCCGTCGGCAGCACGAGCGCATGTTCGAAGCTGTTCGTCCTCTTGCCCCGCCCCGTCCCCTTGCGGTCATCCGTCATGGGGCGACCGTATCACGCGCCGAAGAGGTGAGCGGCGCTGGGAGTGGTTCCAGGGTGTCACCGGGAGGGGGTCGCCAGTCGCCAGGAACAAAGTGGGGAGGTCAGCTCGATTTTCGACTGGCTGCCCATGAAGGCGAGCGGCTGAGTCTTGTTGCTCCTCCCTCCCTGTGACGCCTGATGTGAATTGCAGATCGGGTGGTGGGAGCGTCTTCGCCCTCTGGCAGAAGGACGAGCGTTGCTCGTCACCCCTCTCCCCGACCCTCTCCCGCAAGGGGAGAGGGAGAAAAAAACATATCCGGCACGCTTGTCTTCTTAATGCTTAATGCACATCAAGCGTTTGTGAGGAGGCTGGGAGGGGTAACAAACCTCGCTTGCCCAAACTCAACTCCTTACCGCAGCACGCCCGCCCACACCAGCAGGAGCCACAGGATCACCGGCACCGCCACCGACCCGAGGATGAGCTTGAGCAGCCGCCACCAGTCGTTCAGAAACTCGCGCATAGGGTCAGGGTACGCGGGGAGGGGTGGGGGCTTCCGCGACGAGGTTCACGCTGGGAGGGCAGCCAGCGGCCAGCTTCCAGCCACCAGCGAAACGCGGTGCCCGGCGTCCCTTGCCAAGACTTCGTAAACGCGCTGCGAGCCGCCGCCTTGAGGGACGGGCACCCTGACTGCTTAAACTGCCCCCATGACCCTCAGCGACCTCGCCGGCAAGACCGCCCCGCAGAGCCTCCTGACGAACATTCCCCGGCTGGTCGCCTCCTACTACGAGAAGCGGCCCGACGTGGGGAACGTGGCGCAACGGGTCTCCTTCGGCACGAGCGGGCACCGGGGCACGTCACTGAACGGCACCTTCAACGAGGCGCACATCCTCGCCGTCTCGCAGGCGGTCGCCGAATACCGGGCGGCGGTGGGCATCACCGGGCCGCTGTACCTGGGGCTGGACACTCACGCCCTCTCCGAACCCGCGTGGATGTCGGCGGTGGAGGTCCTGATCGCCAACGGGGTGCAGGTGCGCGCCCAACCGGGCTTCTTCACGCCCACGCCCCTCGTCAGCCACGCGATCCTGGGTCACAACCGGGCGGGGCAGGGCGGCACGGCGGACGGCATCGTCATCACGCCGAGCCACAACCCCCCGCAGGACGGCGGCTTCAAGTACAACCCGCCGAGCGGCGGCCCCGCCGACACCGACGTGACGCGGGCCGTGCAGGAGCGGGCGAACGCGATTCTGGAAGGTGGGTTGCGAGAGGTCAAGCGGGTGAGTCTGGACGACGCGCTCGCCGGGCTGGACCCCTGCGATTTCATCACGCCCTACGTGGCCGAACTCGGGGAGGTGGTGGACCTCGCCGCCATCCGGGAGAGCGGCGTGCGCCTGGGCGTGGACCCCCTCGGTGGGGCCAGCCTGCCCGTGTGGGAGGCGATCAAGGAGCAGCACGGCCTGAGTCTCACCATCGTGAACCCGGCGGTGGACCCCCGCTTCGCCTTTATGAGCGTGGACCGCGACGGCAAGATTCGGATGGACTGCTCCAGCCCGTGGGCGATGGCGAGCCTGCTGGCCCTCAAGGACGACTACGACGTGGCCGTGGGCAACGACCCCGACGCCGACCGCCACGGCATCGTGACCTCGGACGGGCTGATGAACCCCAACCACTACCTCGCGGTGATGATCGAGTACCTGTTCCAGAATCGCCCCGGCTGGCGGGCGGACGCGGGCATCGGCAAGACGCTCGTCTCTAGCGCCCTGATCGACCGGGTGGGCGCGGGGATTGGGCGGCGGGTGGTGGAGGTGCCCGTCGGCTTCAAGTACTTCGTCGCGGGTCTGCTGGACGGCTCCTTCGGCTTCGGCGGCGAGGAGAGCGCGGGCGCGAGCTTCCTGCGGATGAACGGCGGCGCGTGGAGCACCGACAAGGACGGCCTCATCCCCGGCCTCCTCGCCGCCGAGATGACGGCGAAGACGGGACAGACGCCCAGCCAACGCTTCGCCGCGCTGACGGAGCGGTACGGCGAGACCGCCTACGACCGCCAGGACGCCCCCGCCAACGGCGCGCAGAAGAAGGTCCTCGCCAACCTCAGCCCGGAACAGGTCACGGCCTCCACCCTCGCGGGCGACCCCATCACCGCCAAGCTGACCCGCGCGCCCGGCAACAACGAACCCATCGGCGGCCTGAAGGTCACGACTGACCACGCCTGGTTCGCCGCCCGCCCGAGCGGCACGGAGGACGTGTACAAGATTTACGCCGAGAGCTTCAAGGGCGCGGAACACTTGCGGCAGGTCATGGCCGAGGCGCGCGAGGTCGTCGCGGCGGCCTTTGCGGCGGGGGGCGCGGCGTGAGCCTGACGGAAGGCCATACCGTCATCACCCGCGAGGAGATCACGGGCGTGGAGTTCGACTGGTTCGCCACCGACGAGCGGGGGCACGTCGCGCAGTTTCTGGCGGCGGGCGACCCCCACGTTCCGGCGGCGGCGCTCGCGTCCGAGGAGCTGCTGGAGTCCGTCCACGTCTGGATCGACGTGCGGCCCGAAACCGAGGAACCGGGCGCGGTCGCGGGCGGTTTCGACGAACACCTCACGCCTCCGCAGCGCCGGGGAGCCTACGTCTACGACCATGTGCCGGGCGAGCCGGGCGTCTACCGCCTCGTCGCCGCACCGCGCACGCCCTTCCAACTTTCCGAGATGCCCGAGCGGATGCAGGCGTATCTGCGGACCGTCACCCTCACCGTTCCGCTCGGCACCCCCCGACTCCGCGTGGACGAGGACGGGGGGGTGGAGGAGGTCGTCGAGGTGGGGTGAGCTTGTCTTAACTCCATCTCTGCGTTAGGGCACGGGTACGAACAGAGTCAGGGTGGGGAAGTCGTTGAAATCCGCGCCGTTGCGAGTCATGAGCCGGTCGGCGCGGTGGAGGGCGTGCGCGCCGATGAGAAAGTCGGGCACAACCCGCTTTGGGATGGAGACGCCACCACGCCGCCGCCGGACCTGGTAGGCGTGATTTACATCTGCCGCGTCGGCCCACACGGTGGGCGGCATGGACGAGTCCAGGTCTATGTTGGTCGAGGTCAGGAAGGCGTCCACCCGAGAGCGGTTCATGCCGGGATGGGCACACAACTCGGTGTACACCACACCGCAGACGAGCAACTCGTCGCCGCCCTGCTGGAGGTGTTGAAGGGTCAGCAAATCTCGCTGGCCTTCGGGTGTGCCCGACCAGATGCCCACGATGATGTTCGTGTCGAGGCTAACTCGCACGCCGTCAATTCCTGGGGATGGGTTCGCCGAAGTGGAGGTGGACGACGCGCGCCCCCGGTCCCCCCTCACGCGCCGGGTCCGGGCCGTCCTCCCCGTCGCGCATCTCCCGGATGAGACCAGCCACGGTCTGCCCATCTGGCAAAGGGGCGACACCCAACCAGGCGGCGAAGGGATTCTGCGACGGCGTGACGCTGCGGACGGTGACGGTCTCGCCGTCCACGACGAACTCGATCTGCTCCCCCCCACTCACGCGCAGGTGATCGCGGATGGCTTTGGGCAGGGTGATCTGACCCTTGCTCGTGATGGTGCTGCGGACGATGCGATTCATAGTCCCCTCCTTCCTTACCAAACATCATAAAGTGTAAGGAACTTGGGGAGGGTGAATTCCTCACCGCCCCAGCCGCAGCACCCGCCCGCTTCCGTACTCCGCCACGTACACCTCGCCCGCCTCGTCCTCGCCGAAGGTGGAGGGGTTCTGCACGCGACCCAGGCGGACCTTGCTCCAGTTCTGCCCGTTCGTGCGGGAGGCCCAGACGTTGCCCGTGCCGAAGTCGGCGAAGACGTACTGGCCCTTGAGCGCGGGGACGGCATTTCCCCGGTACACGTAGCCGCCCGTGATGCTCTGGCCCTCGTTGCGCCCGTACTGCAACACGGGGTCCACGAGGTCCTGGGTGCGGCAACCGTCCGACGGCTCGAAGCAGCTCCTCGCCTCACGGATGCGCCAGCCGTAGTTCTCGCCGCCCTTGCTCGCGCGGGGCTGGCGGTTGACCTCCTCGTACTCGTTCTGGCCCACGTCCGCGATGATCAGGTCGCCCGTCTCCCGGTCGAAGGAGAAGCGCCACGGGTTCCGCAGCCCGTAGGCCCAAATGTTGGGGTTCACGCCCTCCCGGTTGAGGAAGGGATTGCCGGGGGCGGGCCGCGCCTCGTTGCCCTTCACGTCGAAGCGCAGGAGCTTGCCCAGCGGCGTGCCGAGCTTCTGCCCGTTGTTCTGCGGATCGCCGCCGCTGCCGCCGTCGCCCAGCCCCAGGTACAAGAAGCCGTCGGGACCGAAGGCGACCTGACCGCCGTTGTGGTTGGCGTAGGGCTGCTCGGCGGTGAAGAGGATGCGGGCGCTCTGCGGGTCGGCGCGGCTGAAGTCGGGGGTGGCCGTGTAGCGCGCGAGCACCGTGTTCCCGCCCCGGTCGGTGTAGTGGACGTAGAGGCGGCGGTTGGTCTTATAGGCCGGGTCGAAGGTGAGGCCCAGCAGCCCGCGCTCGCCGCCCGCGCGGGTCAGGTTGCTCACGTCGAGGAAGGGTTGGGCGCGCAGCCGTCCGCCCTCGATCACTCGCACGAGGCCCCGCTGCTCGGTCGCGTACATCCGGCCCGAACCGTCGCCCGCGTGTGTCAGGGTCGTCACCTGCTCTAATCCGCTCACGAAGGGGACGAAGCGGACCTGCGGCGTGTCGTTCTGCGCCCACGCCGGGGCGGTGAGCAGAGTGGCGGCGAGGACCAGCGCGGCGGGCAGACGGGCTGAGGTCATGCGTCAGTGTGGCGCTTAAGCAGGCCGCAGAGTGTGACCGTATTCAGTTGCCCTCGTCGTTGTCGTTGTCGTCCCCGTCGCCCCCGCCCTCGTTCTGCTCGACCGCCGTGCCGTCCTCGTCGTCGTCCCCCTCGCCCGCAGGGCCGCACGCCGCGAGGCTGAAGACGAGGAGACCGCTCAGCATCCACCGCAGGAAGGTTGACATAGCCTACCGTACCCACGGCGCGAGCGGGGGCGGGTGTGAGGAGCGTTCAGGGTTCGTCCCGGCTTTTTCCCGACCCTCGAACGGGTACGCTGGGCCATGACGAAACCCGCGCCCGCCTGGTTGGAGAGATACCGCACGCCCGGCCCCGAACGGCTCAAGCTCTACGGCGTCCTCTTCGGTCTCCTCGTCCTGACTGCCATCCTCGGACGCGCCCAGACCGGCGACCTCGGCACCGTGGGCACGCTGCGGCAGAGCACCTTTGCCCGCGTCATGTTCATGGACATCGGCGTTCTCAGCAGCCTCGGGGCGCTCTACCTCGTGCTGAACGGGAGGACGGCGGTACGCATCCCGGCGGCGATTGCCACGCTGTTCGTCGGGAGCTTCGTGCTGCTGCCCGCGCTCGCGTGGGAGGACTGGGTGGCGATGCGGGAGGGAAAGGGGAGGGCGTAACTCACCCCAGGCCGAGGCGTTCAGCGGTCGCTGAATTGAAGACGGGATAGACCCGCTCCAGCGGCGTAAGCAACCTCTCCGGGGTGGCGATGTGGGCACGCTGCTCCCGCACGAAGTCGCTGATGTCCTCCACATCCAGCAGCCACTCGTCGTTGAGGCGGCGCAGCGCCCTGCCGCGTAAGCCGAGTTGGATGGCCCGCCGCGCCAACGGTTGCCCTGCCGGGTCGTGGTCCGGGTCCCACTGGAGGCGCACGTCGGACTGTTGCAGCGCGGCCCGCCAGCTCTCCTGGGTGGAGAAGGGCGAGGCCCCGAAGGAGGACGCGACGGCCTGTGCCAACAGCTCCTCGAAGCCCTCCCGCCTCAGCCGCAGGGCGAGCGTCACCTCCTGATCGGGCTTCGTGCCCCAGCCGGAGCGATACATCATCCACAGGAAATTCGGCTTGATCCAGCTCATGCGCGAGAAGCTGTACTCGCCGCCGAAGCGACCGTGAGTGGCGGCGTGGTGCCCGATGGCCGGACGGTACGCCTGATACACGACGACGGATGTGTCGTCAAACTGCGCGAGGATGTGACGCCCGGTGGAGGGCCAGCCCGCCGTCTGTTCGAGGTAGGGCGCGGTGACAAGTCTCATACGCCCATGCTGCGGCAGTCTCCTGACACCTGAAAGCGCGAGTTGGCGGAGGTCGGTCTCTGCCGAATGGACGAAGAAGCCACCATCTTCCCAAAAGCAAGTGAACCGAGGTTTCCCCCGGTCCACGAACGACAAGCCAACAGCCCCTACGCCTCCGCCGCTTCCCCCTTCTTCCCCTTCCTGTACGGCCCCTTCTCCTTCCACTTCAGGCGCACGGGCACCCCGGCCATCCCCAGGTCCTCGCGGATGCGGTTCTGGAGAAAACCCTCGTAGGCGCGGGTCACGAAGTCGGCGCGGTTGCAGAAGACCGCGAAGGTGGGCGGGGCCGTCTCCACCTGGGTCATGAAGTACATCCTCAGCGGCTTGCCGTGGAAGTTGGGCACGGCCTGACGCATCTGCCAGATGTCCAGCCAGCGGTTGAGTTCGGCGGTGGGCGTGCGGCTCTGCCACTTCTCGTGCAGCTTCATCGCCTCGGCGAGCATGTCGTGGATGCCGTAGTCGTTGATGGCCGAGGTGTAGACGCGCGGCGCGTATGAGATGTGATGGAGCTTCTGGTTCAGGTCCCGCTCGGTGCGCTTCAGCTCCTCGTCGGGCACGAGGTCCCACTTGTTCACGACCACGATGACGGGCTTGCCGCTGTCGTAGGCAAGGTTGGCGAGCTTGAGTTCGTGGTCGCCGATCTCGGTGGCGTTCACGACGAGCCAGATCAGGTCGCTTCTCTCGATGGCCGCCTGGCTGCGCTGGATCGCGTACTCCTCGATGGCGGTGTCCGGCTTCTTGCGGATGCCCGCCGTGTCCACGAGGACGAAGCGTTGCCCGCCGTAGTTCCACTCCACGTCGAGGCTGTCGCGGGTGGTGCCCGGCTGGTCGGCGACGATGGCCCGCTCGCTCTGGGTGATCGCGTTCAGGAGGCTCGACTTGCCCACGTTCGGGCGACCGATGAGGGAGATGCGGATGGGCGCAATCTCCGGCACGTCCTCGTCGTCGACGGGGAGGTGGGACAGCACCCGGTCCATCAGGTCGTCCAGGCCGCGCGCGTGTTCGGCGCTGACGGGAATGGGGTCGCCGAAGCCCAGGCCCCACAGCTCGGCGAGGTACACGTCGTGTTTGGGGCTGTCGATCTTGTTGGCGACGGCGATGACGGGCTTACCGAGCTTGCGTAGCCACTCGGCGACCTCGTAGTCGGCGGCTGAGAGTCCCTCGCGCGGGTCGAGGACGAAGATCACGGCCTGCGCGCCCTCCATCGCCCACTCGGCCTTCTCGCGGATGGCCTGCTCCCACTCGTCCCCGCTCCACAACCCGCCCGTGTCCACGAGGGTGATGCGGTGGTTGTGGTAGAGCATCAGCCCTTCTTTCGCGTCGCGCGTCACGCCGGGGAAGTCGGCGACGACGGCCTCGCGCCGTCCCACGAGACGGTTGAACAGGCTGGACTTGCCGACGTTCGGTCGGCCCACGATGGCGATTTTATGCATAAAAGACCTCCACGCCCGTCAGGGCGGCGAGCGGAGCGAACCACCCAGCGCCGATTGGCTTTGCCATGAGGCGCGTTTTCAGGGTGGGGAGGAGGAGAGGCAGCGACCAGACGGAAGTCTGGAGGCGCACCCGGCGCATGTGGGCCGGAAGACTGGAGTCTGGGCGCAATGTGGACGCTCCTTTCGGTGTCGGAATCTCCAGGCGTCAAAGGAGGTTCCGCCGCTGCCCGCCGCCTCATCTCTCAGGCTGGGCGGGCCATAGACCGGGAAGTATAGCGGGGAGGGGGGAGAAGGTTTGGAAGCTGAATCGCTCGCTTGGGCCACCGCGACGTTTGGATGGGTGGGGAGGATGGTGCAGCCGGAGGCGACCGCTCCGCCCTTTCGGGGCACCTCCCCTTGAGGGGAGGCAGACAAGGCTTTCCTTCGTCATTCCTGCATCCGGCGTGGACGCGATCTGGATGCGGGCGGCCCATGCTGGCGGCAGGTCGGACGCTCCGACTGGAAAAGGTCAAAGACAGCTTCCCGGCACCCTCGCCGGAAGTCCCGTTCAAAGGAGGAAGTATGCGTCGTCCCCTCACCCTGTTCACCAGCGTGTTGTTGAGTGCCAGCCTGCTCGGCGGCGGTGCCCTCGCCCAATCGAATGCCGGACCGAATCGCTCGGCACAGGCGAATCCCGCTCAGGTCTGTGCTCCCCGTGACGGCCAGCCCCAGACGGACGGGCGGCAGGCGTGCCCACCGACGAACCGGACGCAACAGCCGACCCGGACGCAACAGCCGACCCAGCAGCAGCCGGACCAGGCTCAGACGAGACAGACTCAGACCCAGACCACCCCGAACCGCAATGGTCAGGCACAGTCCCAGCGCCAGCCCGCTCAGCCCTCGCAGGCCCGCCGCGCCGAGATCAGCCGGGTGGACGTGTACCTCGATGGCCGCAAGGTGCTGGACAACGTGACGCGTCAGCAGGCCACGCGGCTGCGGGTGGGGCCGGGCGAGCACCGAATCGTCGTCGTACCGCACGGGCAGCCGCTCACGAACGCGCTGACGACGCGGACCTTCCGCTCGCAGGCGGCGACCACCCTCCAGATCAGCTTCGGAAACGGCTTCAGCCTCTCGTTGCGCTGACCTCGGACCCGTGGAAAGGGGTGGATTCGGCTGCTGTCCGGGTCCACCTCCCTCTCTCCCAGGAACGCTCCTGTAAGCCTCCGCACCGTTTCGCGGGTCCCCGTGCGTCAGCATCCCTCATGCGGAAGAGAAGTTGGGGGCTGGGTGCCCTGCTGGCGGGGGGGGCGGTGGCGTGGGCACACTACGCGCCCGCCCTGCCGGACAGCGCCATCGCAAGGCCCGCGCGGCAGTTCGGCCTGCCGTTCGCGGGGGCACCGGGGCCGAACTCGTGGCTGCTGGGGCAGGGCTACGGCAACACGACGGGCGCGTACCGCCAGCGCCGCAGCACCTACGTCAACCTCCAGGGGGTCCACGCGGGGCTGGATTTCAGCGCCCCCTGTGGCACGCCCGTTCGCTCCATCGGGGACGGGGTGGTGGCCGAAGTGGACGGCCCGCACGGCAGCCCGCCGCACAACATCGTCATCAACCACGCGGGCAACCTCAGCAGCCTGTACGGGCACCTGCGGGTCCGGTCGTCGCTGCGGGTCGGGCAGCGGGTGACGCGCGGGCAGGTCATCGGGCAGAGCGGCGACTCGCAGTTCACCTGCGTGAGTGCCCCGCACCTGCACCTCGAATTGCGCGACCGCTCTCACCAGCGCTTCTTCAACCCACTGCCGTACATCGCCGCCGACTGGGACTCGCTCGCGCTGGCAGGTTCTTTTGGGCGCGGGTACGAGTACGACCTCTCGGCCCCGCGCAGGTGGCAGACGCCGGAATCCCAGCCGGAGGTGCGCCGGGGCGGGGCGATTCTCAACGAATTCGCGCGCCCGTGGCCGCCCTCGCCGGGAGGGGCGCGATGAGGCGCACGCTCGCGCTGGCCCTCGCCCTCACGGCCCCCGCCCTCGCCGCCCTGCCCACGAAGGGGCTGCCGTCGCGGGCGGTGCTGTCGGGAACGTGCTGCCCCGGCGCGGTGTGGACGCCGGACTCGCGGGCGCTCCTCTTCCTCGACGGGCCGCCCGCGCGGGCCTCCACGGGCATCTATCAGGTTCCGGTGAACGGGGGAGAGGTCACGCGCCGCTTCTCCACCGTCGCCTTTTTCTCGCCGAAGCTGCGCTGGGCGGTCAGGCCGGGTACAGGCGAGAACACGACCATCGAACGGCTCGCGGACAGTCGGCGCTTCACCCTCCCCACGCGCGGCGGCGATGTGGCGTGGACGGCCTCGGAGAATCGGCTGGCGTATACCCGCAGCGACACGGCGGGGAACTTCGACCGCCGCTCCTCGCGCGTGTTCGTGGCGGACGTGTTCGGCTCGCCTCGTCAGGTCGCCACCCTCTATGGCGGCGGCATCAGCGGGTGGCTCAGCGAGAACGTCCTCCTCCTGAACGGCAAGCGCACCCCGCAGGGCCGCGACCGCGACCTGTTCACGCTGGACACGCGCACGGGTGCCCGTCGCGTCCTCGCCTCCGCCCTCTCCTTCCGGGGGGTGAGCGTCAGCCCGGACGGCTCGCGCGTGATCTATTACGTCGCCTTCGACTCGGCGGCACGCAACGGCCTGTGGGTGCGGCCCACGTCGGGCGCGGCTCCCCGCCGCCTGGACGCCTTCGGCTCCTATCGCTGGCGCGACGCCCGACGCCTCCTCCTCGTCCCCCTCCGTCCCGACGGCTCCCCCCACGTCCTGCGCGAGTATGACGTTCAGGGCAACGCGTGGCGCACCCTCGGCGACCTCGGCGATCAGGTGCGGCAGGGCGATTGGAACGTCAGTCCCGACGGGAAGAGGATGGCGTACCTCAGCGCGCGGGACGGGAATGTTCGGGTGGTGGAGCTGCCTTGAGAGCCGTCAGCGGTCAGCTTTCAACCGTCAGCAAAAGCCCCTCCTGCTGACGGCTGATGGCTGAGAACTACGTCAAAAACAGCCGATACGCCGCGTTCTCCGTCATCTCCTGCGCCGGATAGCCCACCCCGGCGAGGAAGGCGGCGAAGTCGTCCAGCTCGGCGTCGGGCACCTGGATTCCGGCGAGGACGCGACCGTGGGCGCTGCCGTGGTTGCGGTAGTGGAAGAGGCTGATGTTCCAACCCGCGTGGAGGTGGGTGAGGAACTCCAGCAGGGCACCGGGGCGCTCGGGGAAGGTGAAGGAGTACACCCGCTCGTCGGTGGCCTCGGGGGCGCGACCGCCGACCATGTGGCGGATGTGGACTTTGGCGAGTTCGTCGTCGGTGAGGTCGGTGACGCCGTAGCCGTGCGCGGTGAGGGTGTCCACGAGTTCGGCGCGTTCGCCCGCGTGCCGAAGCTGCACGCCGACGAACACGCGGGCCTCGGCACGGGGCGCGTAGCGGTAGTTGAATTCGGTGATGGCGCGCGGCCCGATCACCTCGATGAACGCGCGGAAGGCACCGGGCCGCTCGGGAATGGTCACGGCGAGGGTCGCCTCCCGCCGCTCGCCGATCTCGGACCGCTCGGCGACGTGGCGCAGGCGGTCAAAGTTCATGTTCGCGCCACAGGTGAGGGCCACGAGCGTTTCTCCCCTCAACCCCCGCTCGGCGGCATACTTCTTCAGCCCCGCCACCGCGAGCGCCCCGGCGGGTTCCATCACGGCCCGCGTGTCGTCGAACACGTCCTTGATCGCCGCGCACACCTCGTCGGTGTTCACCCGCACCCAGTCGTCCACATAGCGCCGCGTGAGGTCGAAGGTGTACGCGCCGACCTGCTTGACCGCTACCCCGTCCACGAAGATGCCCACGGTGTCCAGCCGCACCCGCTCGCCCGCGCGCAGGCTCTGGTACATCGCGTCGCTGTCGTCCGGCTCCACGCCGACGATCCGCACGTCCGCCCACAGCGCCTTGAGCACCGAGGCCACCCCCGCGATCAGGCCGCCGCCGCCCACGGGCACGAACACGGTGTACGCGCCGCCCTCGACCTGCCGCAGCAGTTCCAGCGCGATGGTGCCCTGCCCGGCCAGCACCAGCGGGTCGTCGTAGGGGTGGACGAAGGTCAGGCCGAGGTCGCGCTGGAGGGTGTAGGCGTGAGCCTCCGCGTCGCTGAAGGAATCGCCGTGGAGGACAACCGACGCGCCGCGCGCCTGACACGCCCGTACCTTGATCTCCGGGGTGGTCACGGGCATCACGATCACCGCGCGCAGGCTGAGCTGCTGGGCGGCGAAAGCCACTCCCTGAGCGTGATTGCCCGCAGAGGCGCAGATCACGCCCCGCGCGGCCTCCTCGGGGGTGAGCTGGCTCATGCGGTTGTAGGCCCCGCGCAGCTTGAACGAGAAGATGGGCTGCTGGTCTTCGCGCTTGAGCCACACGGTATTCCCCGTGCGGGCGCTGATGCCCGGCGCGGCGCTCAGCGGCGTCTCCACCGCCGCCCCGTACACCTTGCTCGTCAGCGCCAGCCGCAGCACGTCCTGCGCGTCCAGCGAGCCGGGCGTGAAGTCTTGCGTTTGCGTCATGCCTCAGTCTCCCTCAAGAGGTCCGTCCCTCCAAGAAAAAGCCCCCGCCTGCCTCGCGGGGGTGGACGTGGGCGCGCGGGCCGGAAACGTCAGTCCCCGAACACCCGGATGATTCGCGCCCCTTGCATGAGGAGAGGATAGGCGCGCGGTGGGGCGGGGGAGACGTGGAGGGGTAGACAAGGAGGTGGTCGGCTGACTCCCGCTGTCAGCGCGTCACAAAATCTAAGATCGGTTTGAACTGGAGATAGACGGCACCATACAGAAAGATGAGAAGGCATACCATTAGTCCTGCTGCGCCGCTGTTTATCACAAAGAATTTGTGTCTGCTGAATCGAAAGGATGCAAAGACAAGCGTGATCGCGACAAAAACCTCCACCATAAGAACAACTGTAATGGGAACGTAGAAGATGGCCCTTGTTACCCACGTAAGCGGTAGATTGACTTCCTCAACAAGTCCGGCTATGTGAGAGCGGAATGGTCCGAAAAATTTATATATTTGATACATCAGGAATAAAGTAAGTATAAGAGTGAGCGGACTTAGATTTTAGATGCGTTACGCCTTTTGGATTTTACGAGCAAATGAGCAGTTGCTCGTAGAGCTTCTTCTGCCGTAGTTGTGCTGGAGGCTAGCCGTTGGCCATTCATCAAGCCAGATGAGCAACATGGCCCAATACGTCCGCACGAAAATCGTATCCCCCCGTTTTGTGAAGATGAGGTCTTTGGTCTCCGCGTCTCACTCCCGCTCCTCCCACGGCCTCCCCCCACCCGCGCCGCGAGGTCGTACGCCGCCGCCAGTCTCAGCGCGTCGGCGAGCGGGCCACCGAGCAGGAAGTGGACGCCGGGCAGAACCTTCTTGTGACTGGGGAGTTGGGCATCAGCCAGATGATGCGGCCCGATTAGGTCTTCTTGATCTGCCTCTGCCAGACCCACCCAGGCTGGCGCAAGGGTTGACAGCTTTGGGTTTAGCCTGTATCTTTTCTGAGCCTCAAGCGAGGCGGGGAGCATGACAGGCGAAGAGATGCGAGAGCAGGGCCGCCCGACAGGGGGGTACACGCGGTTCCTCCCCCGAGGAACTCCAGACGTGTGAGGAGTCTTCGGACTCGACAAGCCAAGCGCAAGCGAGGCATCAAGCTGTACCTGAGAGCTTCGGCTCAG
>NZ_JAZHPF010000013.1 GCF_036543075.1 Deinococcus sp. YIM 134068 | reverse complement strand
CAGTCTGGAGCTGAGCCAGGACAGCCTGGTAGAGTCGAGGAGCGTCCCCGGCGGCATTTTCAGTTGTCACAAACAGAAAGTGTCCCCTACCGGGGACGCTTTCTCATACTTTCTGTCAGGCGGTCAGGTCGGGGCACTCAACGCACCCAGGAGCAGGAAGGGCAACAGGGCTTTTTGAACTTGCACCGATGAAGCGTAAAGAGCAGAACCTTTCGTTCCCCTTACTCGCGCCCACCTCCCTTCCCCCTTTCGGCGGACGCCTCCCCCACCTCTTCCCGCCTACGCTGCGGGCATGATGGAGGTGATGACGGGGCCAGCCGCGCACGGGCACGAGCGCCGGGAGGGGCCGCTGGCCGACCTCCTGAGCGCGCGGACCTACCGCGTGGCGCTCTACGTGGGGCTGGCGCTGCCCTTCGGGGGGCTGGTCTTCCTCCTCCTCGCGGCGGGGACGCTGGCGGGGGTGCTGACGCTGCCGCTGCTCGTGGGCGCGGGGGTGCTGCTGGGGACGCTGTGGCTGGTGCCGGGGCTGGCGGGCGTGCAGCGGTGGCTGGCCGGGCTGCTGGGGGTGGAGTTCACGCGGGTGCTGCCGCCCCCGGCCCACGCGGGGGCGCTGCCCTGGCTGCGCGCCACGCTCTCCGACGGGGCGACCTACCGGGCGCTGATGTTCCACACCGTCCAGCTTCCGCTCGCCGCGCTGTGCTGGCTGGTACTGGGCGGACTGCTCGGCGTGTCGCTCCTCGCGCTGACCGCCCCGCTGTGGGTGGGGCGACCCATCCTCCCCGTGCTGTGGGACGGTGGGACGGTCGCCCTCTCCGGTCCCGGCGCGGCGGGATTGGTGCTGGCGGGCCTCGGCGGGCTGATCGTCACGGCGGGGGTGCTGAACCTGCTGGGGCGGGTGTGGGCGTGGCTGGCCTTCGCGCTGCTGGCGAACCGCGAGAGCGAGGTCAACGCCCGGCGCGAGGTCGCGGCCCTGCGGCGGGCGGCGGGCCGGGTGGCCCTCGGGGACGACCTGGGGGCGACCCTCGCCGACCTCGCGGGGCAGGCGCGGGCGGCGAGTACCGCGCGGGCGGTGGCCCTCTGTGCCCCGGACGGCAGCGTGCGAGCGGCGAGCGGCCCCGATCACCCGGCGCTGCACGGCCCGGCCCCGGCGCTCCCGGCGGGGGGCGCGGACGTGCGATATGCGGCAGACGGGACCGTGGCGACCCTCCCGGTCGTGGCGGGCGGGGCGGACGGCGGCACCCTGCGCGCCGTGTACGCGCCGGGGCGGGGGCCGGGGCCGGACGAACTCGCCTTTCTCCTGAGCATCGCCGACCACGCGGGCACGGCCCTGCACGCCGCCGAACTCATCGCGCGGGCGGGGGCGCGGGCCGGGGAGCAGGAACGCGCCCGCCTCGCCCGCGAACTCCACGACAGCGTGGCGCAGGCGCTGTACGGCATCACCCTGGGAGCCAAGACCGCCCGCGCCACCCTGGGCCGCGACGAGGTACGGACCCGCGCGAGCCTCGACTACACCATCCGGCTCGCGGAGGGCGGCGTCTCGGAGATGAAGGCCCTGCTCTTCAGCCTGCGCCCCGACGCGCTGGAGGAGGGCGGGCTGGTCGCGGCCCTGTCGCAGCACGCGCACGCGCTGGAGGCCCGCCACGGCCTGACCGTCCACGCCACGCTGGGGGCCGAGCCGCCGCTGACCCCGCCCGCTCAGGCCGCCGCCTACCGGGTAGCGCAGGAGGCGATGCACAACGTCGTCAAGCACGCCCGCGCCTCGCAGGTGTGGCTGACGGTGGAGACCGGGGAGGAGGGCGTCACGGTGCGGGTCCGCGACGACGGGCGCGGCTTCGACCCGGCGGCCCTGCCGGGCGGCACCCTCGGCCAGCGCGGAATGCGCGAGCGGGCGCGGGAGGTCGGGGGCACGCTGGACGTGACGAGCGCGGCGGGCACGGGCACCACCGTCACCCTGACTCTGCCCGCCGCGCCGCGTCCGTCTCCCCTTCCCCCGGCGGAGGTGGGCGCGTGACCGTCGCCCGTCGCCCCCCCGACCGCCCGCTGCCGCCCGTCCTCGCGCGCATCGCCCTCGGGTTATTCGTTGTAGCAGGCGGCGGGGTCTTAGGGTGGAACGGCACGCGGATCACGCCCGTTCCCGGCCTGAATACCGTTCAAACGCCCCTGCGCGTTCCCCTCGCCGGGGCCGAGGCGCTCGACGTTCGGCTGGAGGGCGACCGCACGGCCCTCCTCGTCTCCGGGCTGGCGTGGCCGGAGCGGGCGGCCCTCGTGGGCACGGCCACCCGGCGGGAGCGCAATCCGGTGAGCCTGGGCACCCAGCGGCGGGCGGGCACCCTTCAAGCCGGGGTGCAGCTCAACGTCAAGCCGCTGGGCGGGGGCGTGGTCCGCAATACCGCCGGTCTGCAACATCGGCTGGACGTGGGACTGACGCGGGGCGTGCCCGTCACCCTCTCCACGGACACGTACAGCGGCGACACGCGGCTCGACCTCCACGCACTGCGGCTGCGGGCGCTGAACGTGCGCTCGCGCTTCGGGGACGTGACGGCGACGCTGCCGGGACGCCAGAGCGGGGCGCTGACCTTCGTGACGCTGGGGGGCGACGTGACCCTGCGCGCCCGGCCCGAGTGGCGCTCGCCCGCCCTGCGCGTGAACACCGAGAGCGGCGACGTGAGCCTGGAGTTGGGCACCGCCCGCGCCGAGGCCGTATATGTGGGCACCCGCAGCGGCGACGTGACGGGCGAGTTGCCGCGCGGGGAGCGCCTGAGCGTCACCACCGGGTCGGGCGACGTGAGCCTCAGCGTTCCCGACGGGGCGGCGGGGTCCCTCGACGTGCGCTCGGAGGCGGGCCGGGTGAGCCTGCGCCTCCCGCGCGGCCTCTCCATCCGCGTGCGCTTCACCGACCGCCACGCCGCCGAGTTGCCGTCCGGGTGGGTGCGGCAGGGGGCCACCGCCGCGAGCGACCCGGAGGCGCTGGAGACCCCCGACCTCGACCTCTTCCTCGACGCGCAATCGAGCCGCCTCACCCTGCGCGACCCCGACCTCCCCGAAGGAGACCTCCTGCCATGACCGACCCCGCCCCCACTGTCTCCGCTGCCCTCCCCTCCCCCACCGTGCGCGTCCTGCTCGTGGACGATCACGCCGTCGTCCGGCACGGGCTGAGGCTCTTCCTGGGGCTGGACCCCTCCATCGAGGTCGTCGGCGAGGCGGCCAACGGGGAGGAGGCGCTCGCGCAGGCAGAAGTCCTGCGTCCCCAGGTCGTCGTCATGGACCTGATGATGCCCGTGATGGACGGCATTCAGGCCACCCGCCTCCTGCGCCGCCAGCATCCCGACACTGAAGTGATCGCCCTCACCAGCACGCTGGAGGAACACAAGGTCAACGGGGCCATCGAGGCCGGGGCCGTGGGCTACATGCTCAAGGACGCTTCCTCGGACACGCTCGCCGACGCCATCCACGCCGCCGCACGGGGCGAGGTCCGCCTGCACCCAGAGGCCGCCCGCCGCCTCGTGCGCGACTTCCGATCCCCCGACATGCGCGAGACGCTGACCCCGAAGGAAACCATCGTCTTGCAACTCATCGCGCGGGGCCACTCCAACCGCGACATCGCCGCCGATCAGGGCGTGAGCGAGGCGACCGTGAAGACGCACGTGAGCCGCCTCCTGAGCAAGCTGGGGTTGGAGAGCCGGACACAGGCGGCGCTGTACGCGCTGCGGCACGGGCTGGCGCGGTTGGAGGAATGAGGAGGCCGCCGCTCCGTCCCTGGCTGTGGCCGCTGCTGCCCCCGGTGGTGGTGGCGCTGACCTCGGCGCTCCTACCGCTGATCGTCCTGTGGAGGTGGTATGGGCGTGGGTCGGCCACCTGGCCCGATGTTCTCCTGGTCCTGGGCGGGTCGGTGCTCACTACGCTGACTCCCGTCCTCGTCCCGCTGCTCGTCGTCCTGCTCGTGCTGCGTGCCCACGCCGCGCGTGACGGCGTGCTGCGGCCCCGGCTCTCGGCCTTTTGGGGCCTGTGTCTGGGGGTGAGTGCCAGCGTGGTGCTCTACGCCCTGGGGATGCTGTTCGGCCTCTCGTTGACTGCCTTCGCGCCGCTTCCGCTCCTGATCGCGCTCTTTCTGGGCCTTCCCGTCATCGGGTATGGGGTGGGGCGCAGGCTGGGAGGGTGAGGCGGGTGCCGGAGGACATTCCGCCTGAGTCCTGCGGCGTTTGATAATCCCATGCCCCCACCCCCGGTTCGTGCCGCCGCCGCCCTTCTCACCGCGACGCTGGCAGGCGTGCATGTGTATTGGGCCGCCGGAGGTCGGGCCGGGATGGCAGCCTCCCTTCTCCAGAACGACGAGGGCCAGCCGCTCTTCACGCCCCCACCCGTGATGACGCTGGGTGTGGCGGCGGGACTGGCGACCATGAGTGCGGCGGCTCTAAACGCCAACTCCCCCCGGATGCGCTGGCCCCTGCGCCTGATCGCGTTGGTGTTCCTGCTGCGGGCCGTGGGAGACGGTCGCTGGGTGGGCCTCACACGCCAGCGACGCGGGACCGCATTCGCCCGCAACGACGCCCGCCTCTACACACCGCTCTGTCTGGTGTTGGCTGCCTTGTTCGGCGCGCTCGGCTGGAGGAGATAAAGGCGAAGGCAGAAGGCCACCCCTCCCGCCCCCTGCCCTCGCCTTTCCGCCTTCCGCACCTACCCCAAATCCTCCATCACTGCGCTCAGTTCCTTCTTCACGCACGTGAACATCGGCGTATCCCTCAGCGTGTACATGCTCGCCTCGGTGTAGCGCAGGCGGTGAACGAGGTCCACGAACTCCTGCGGGTAGTCGGAGTCAAAGGACACCACGAACTCCTGATCGTCGATGCCGTAGGAATACGAGGTATTGATCCGCACGCCCTTGAAGGGGCCGGAGGCGTGGATGTGCTCGTCCATCATGCCCTGGCGCGAGTGCGGCGTGAGGTCGTACCACGCCCGCGTCTTGATGAAGGGGTAGATGAACAGAAATTGCCCCTGCCCCGGCAGAATCTCCAGCCCGTGCCCGCTGCCCTCGATGCGGTTGACGTACTGGCTGCGCTTGTTCATGGAGACGAAGTTGAACGGCTGCGTCAGGTAGCCCATCAGCCGCGTGCGGTTCAGGCGGGCCTGCGCGTCCTGAAACTCCCGCACATCGAAGGCGATGCGCCATAGCATGAAGTCCACGTCACTCCGCACCCCGACGAGGCTGTAGCTGCGCTGGATCAGGCCCTTCTCGGCGGGGGCATCCGTGACCCAGCCCTGTGCGGCGGCGAGGAACTCGGCCTTCAGCTCCTCGCGCTCGGCCTGGGGCAGGCGGCGGAAGGCGGGGTCCAGTTTGAAGAAGGCATAGTTCAGGAATTGCCGCTGGGCGCGATCGGCCTCCCGCCCCGTCACCTGCCCGCTGGGGTCGAGGTCCACCATCATCTTCGGGCGGGCGGGACGGCTCCCACCGGAGGCGGGCGGCGTCTCCGCTGACGGCTGACCGCTGACGGCTGATGGCTTCTCCGTCACCGCGCCACCTCCTGCCCGCGCAGGTCGGTCATGAGGCCGAAATTGTCGCGGTAGAGCGCCTGAATCTCGTCGTACTCGGCGTCCGTCAGGGGCGCGGCGGCAAAGGTCGCGGCATACTCCTCCAGCCCCTTCTCGTCGTAGATGTTGGGCAGAATACTCGCCATCGCCGGGGAGCGCAGGGCGAACTGGAGGGCGAGCTGGCCGATGGTCCGACCGTCCAAGAAACGCTCGTTCAGTTGCTCGACCTTCTTCAGCCCGTCCTCCATCCACGCCTTGCGGCGGGCGTTCGTCGTCATCCGCCAGTTGCGGTGGTCGCCCGGCTCGAACTCGGTGTCCAGCGTCATGTACCCCTCCAGCAGCCCGGAGGCGTGCGGCACGCGGGCCATCACGCCCACGCCCTCCTGCTCGGCCACGGGAAGAATCTGCTCACCGAGGACCTGTTCGAGCAGGTTGTAGATGATCTGGGTGGGCGCGCGGCGCTCGCGGACGCTGGCGATGCCCTCCTCGATCTGCCGCTCGTTCAGCGCCGGGCCGAGGGCGGTGCCGTAGGCGCGGATCAGGCCCTCCGACTTGAGCTGGTCCAATTCCGCCCACAGGTCGTCATTGCGGATGGCGTCGAGGCGGCAGTTGTGAAGCTGGTAGTAGTCGATGCGGTCGGTGCCCAGCCGCTTGAGGGAGCCTTCCAGCGCCCGGCGGAGGTACGCGGGCGTCCAGTCGTGCGGGCGCTCCTGCTGCCCCGGACGGTCGGGGTGGTTGTAGATGTCGTAACCGAACTTCGTGCCGATCACGATCCGGTCGCGCACGTCGCCGAGCGCCCGGCGCTGAATCTCCTCCGCCCGGCCCGAGGCGTAGGTGTCGGCGTTGTCGAAAAAGGTCACGCCGAGGTCGTAGGCGCGGCGCAGCAGCCGCACGGCCATGTCCTCGTCCTTGACGCCCCACCACGTCGTCCCCACCGTCCAGACGCCGAAGCCCACCGCGCTCACGGTAAGGTCGGTTCCCAGCAACTTCCGGTATTCCATGCGCGGAGTATCCCACCGCCCCACGGGGACAATGCACCCCGAACGAGCGGTCAGGCAGGAGGAGCGGCCAGCCACGCCAGCGCCCCAGCGCGCACGGTCTCCCAGTCTTTAGGGTGGGTGTGGCCGCCCGCATGCATCCATTCTCTGACGGGGGCGTTTACCGCACGCAACCGCTCGGCCAGCACCAGAGCGCGGGCGGTGTGTGGGTCCGCTTCTCCCAACACCAGGGCGACGGGCACCTGTGCCGGAGATTCAGGCCACCACCGGAGGTCCGCCGCGAGGCTCGGAGCCACGGCCAGCACGCCTGAAGCGGGCACCGCGCCTGTTATGACGTTTCGCAACGCCACCCCTGCCCCCGCGCTGAATCCGGCCCAGATGGGGCGTCCACCCAACCCACGCGTCCACTCCCCGGCCTCGGCGTCGGCCTGCGCCGCGTCGTCCCAGACGAACGCTTCCGGGCCGCCGTACTGCCCGCTGCCCGCGAGAGCGACCCGCCAGCCCTCTCCAGCCAGGTCGGCGTAATGGGAGCGCAGAGCTTCCGAGGTGCCCGCGTTGCCGTGTAGGGCGATCAGCGTTCCAGATGGAGTGCCCTCCGGCTCCAGCAAGGTCAGGGAGGGTTGGTGTCGCCCAGCCTCCACACGCTGCCGTTCCCGCCAAGCCGCAAGCAACGCCACAAAACGCGGGTGGTCCCGGATGGGCGAGAGATCAGCGTCCCGCTCCAATAGCACGGGCGCGAACCAATCGCCCCGGTCACGCACACGTTCCAGCGCCTCCACTGCCGCCTCTGGCTCCCCTAACGTCGCGCGCAGACAGGCAGCCCAGAAATCCGCTCGTGCCCACTGCGCTGGGGTCAGGTCAGGCGGAGGCGAGGACAGGACATTCAACGCCTCACGGAACTCCCCCGCGCCGTGCCGCGCAAAGATTTCCTTCTGCCACGCTCCAAACGCTGTCTCTCCTGCCATGCGCTAGCCTACCCGCTCTCTGACGTACCTCGCACCCTATGCGGTCCTTCTCTTGGCCCCGTTCATAATCGGGCGGCTTTTATTCCCGCTTGAACATGGGTAACACCAGCCGGAAGTTCGGCACTCCCACGGCCATCATCAAGCCTTGAGATCACGCCCTAGCTTGCGGAACAGCCGCCGGGGTTCGTCCACCCTCGGGTCAGGAGGCCCCATGAACAAGAAGCCCGAGGAGAAGTACACCGACCCCGAACTCCGCGAACGCCTCAAGGACGAGATCATGGCGTCCGACAGGGGCGGTCAGCCCGGCCAGTGGTCGGCGCGCAAGAGCCAATTGCTCGTCCGCGAGTACGAGGCGCACGGCGGCGGCTACCTCGGCGAGAAGGACGAGGCCGCCCGCTCGCTGGAGGAGTGGACCGGGCAGGACTGGCAGACGGTGGACGGCGACGACCACGCGCGCCACGAGGGCAGCGTGAGCCGCTACCTGCCGAGGGCCGTCTGGGAAGCCCTGAGTCCCGAGGAGCGCCGAGAGGCCGAGCGCAGCAAGGTGCGCGGCTCGAAGGAAGGCGAGCAGCATGTGGACTGGCCCCCCGCCGTCCGCCGCGAGATGGAGCGGTTCGAGGGGGAGCAGGAGGGCAAGTCGGGGTGACGAGCGGAAAACCCGGCTGCATGATTTGACACTCGGTGCATACCGCGCTATCTTCTTTCCATCACCGCCTGAGAGGGCGGCTTTTTTTATGCCTTCTCGGGAACGGGGAAGACCAATCGGAGGTTCGACACACCCAGCGTCGGGCGTGGGCGGGCGTGGACGAGGGGCAGATGTAGACCGTCCGTGTGCAAAACGGTGAGACGGGCGGGCGAGACGTGTCCGGCAGCGTCCAGCGTCGTGAACAGCCAACCTTCCGCCCCGTCCAACGCAGGCTGCGCGAGCGTTCGCATCGCGGCGGGGAGGAGCGCGGTGGTCACAGGCAGACGCGGCCCGCCGACGCGGAAGGCAAGGTGCGCGACGGCCCGTCCATCCGAGTCGGTGACGCGCACCTGTCCCCTCTCCCACTCGAACTGGGCGAGTCGCTTGGGAATGCCCCAGTTGCGGCGGCCCCACGCCACGCTCTCGGACGTGCTGACGACGATGGACCGGACCTGTGGACGCGGCCCGGCGGGGCTGGCGACGGGAGCCTCCAACCACAGGAGTTCGTCGTAGGGACCGACGGGTGACTCAGCATACCGCAGCAGCATCAGGGCACCGAGCGGCGTACCAGGGGCCGGGGCGTACAGCGTCAGCAGCCCGCGTCCGCGCAGAGTCCAGGGGGGTGGGGGCATCGGGAGAGGGTACGCGTCGGAGCGCCCAGCCGCCAGCCTCGGGCGAATGCTCTACGCTCCCTCCCATGCTCAAGCACGTCTCCTTCCTCACGCGCGACCTCACGGCCACCCTCGCCTTCTACGCGCGGTTGGGCGGCGTGGTGGAGAAGGACGTGACGACGCCCGAGGGCTTCCGGCGCGGCGTGGTGCGGCTGGGCGGCGGGCGCATCCAGTTCTTCCAGATCGGGACGGAGACGCCGAATCCGCACTCGCATTGGGCCGAACACATCGCCCTGCACGTTTCCGGCCTGCGCGACCTCCTTCCCAACCTCCGTGCCGAGGGCGTCCCCGTGACCCGCGACCTCCAGCCCAGCCCCGGCGGGCGCGACATGGCGTTCGTGCAGGACCCCGACGGACGGCAGGTGGAGTTGCTGGAGGCAGAGGGTTAAAGGCAGAAGGCGGATGGCCTCAGCAAGCCTTCTGCCTTCGACCTTCCGCGTCCCTACGGCCCTTCCGTGTACACCCGGCTCGGATAGTAGTACTTCTCCAACAACAGCTTCCCCAACGCCACGGTCGGCACGGCCAGCAGCGCCCCCGTGAAGCCGAGCAGAGCCACGCCGACGAGGATGGCGACGAGGACCGTGATGGGGTGGAGGTCGGTGGTCCTGCTCAGGATGTAGGGGCTGAGGAAGTTGCTCTCGATCTGGTTGGCGGCCACGAAGATCACGACGACGAGGAGCATCGTCACCCAGCCCGACGGCAGGGCGAGCAGCAGCGCGGGCGTCGCGCCGATGATCGGCCCCAGATACGGCACGATGTTGAAGGCCCCGGCGAGAAAGCCGATGGCGGCGGCGCTGGGAATCCCGATCAGGGTGAGGCCCAGCCACACGAAGACGCCGATGAAGAGGGCGATCAGGAGTTGGCCGCGCACGTAGCCGCCGACCGCCGTGCCGATCAGCCCGCTCAGCTCCAGCACGCGCGGTTGCCAGGGGCGCGGGAAGGCGCGCAGCAGCGCCGTGTTTACGCGGCTGTAGTCCAGCATCAGGTACACGCTCAGCAGCAGGATGAGGAGGACCTGTCCCAGCACGCCGCCGATGGAGATCAGGCGGTTGAAGATGGACCCGGTGGAGTTGAGCAGGTTTTGCAGGATCGGGATAATGTTCTGGCCGAGGTTCTGCACGTAGGTCTGAACGGCCTCGGTGAGCCGACCCCGCACCCCGTCCAGCCCGGTCACGCCGCGCTCACCCAGCCAGGCGAACGAGCGGTCGAGCAGCAGGCTCAGGCGACCGATCTGCTCGGGCAGGTCGTCGAGGAGCTGGATGAACTGCGCCGACACGGTGACGAGCAGCACGCCCGCCAGCGCGAAGATGCCCAGGAAGATCAGGAGGACGAAGAAGACGCCCAGCCCGCGCGCCACCCGCCCCCGCTCCAGCCAGTTGAGCAGCGGATTGGCGAGGTACGCGATGAGGAAGCCCAGCGCGAAGTCCACCACCACGGTCGTGACGCGCCCCAGCAGGCGGTAGGCGACGTAAAAGGCCAGCCCGAACACGACCGCGCGCACCCACGGGCTGCGCCACACGTACTGGAAGGCGTTGGGCGGTCGGGGTGGGGCGATCACGCTCGCCATCATATCGGGCGGGCAGGCGGGAGCCGTCAGCCGTCAGCTCTCAGCCGTCAGCACTGACCGGCTCTGCTAGAGTGACCCCATGAGTCTCGCCTGTTGCCTCCCCTAGCGGTCAGCAGCGATCCTGCCGCCGCGCCCTCCCTTCATGTGGCGCGGCGGTTTTCTTTGTCTCCCAGGAGCCACCCATGACGCAACCGAGCGCCCGCCAGCCCGACCCCGATATCTTCCTGTACGACACCATGCAGCGCCAGAAGGTCCGCTTCACGCCGACCACGCCGGGCCGGGTGGGCATGTACCTGTGCGGGCCGACCGTCTACTCCGACGCGCACCTTGGGCACGCGAAGAAGGAGGTTGCCTTCGACGTGATCCGCCGCGCGCTGATGCACTTCGGGTATGCGGTGCGCTACGTCACCAACGTGACCGACGTGGGCCACCTCCAGAACGACTCCGACGACGGCGAGGACAAGCTGCTCGCCCGCGCCCGGTTGGAGAGGCTGGAGCCGATGGAGGTCGCCGACAAGTACTTCTGGTCCTTCGTGCGCGACATGGACGCGTTGAACGTCCTCAAACCGAGCATCAACCCCCGCGCGACCGGCCACATCCCCGAGCAGATCGCGCTGATCGAGGAATTGATCGAGCGCGGGCACGCCTACGAGGCGAACGGCAGCGTCTACTTCGACGTGCGGAGCTGGCCGGAGTACGGCAAGCTGTCGGGCCGGAAACTGGACGATCAGGAGGAGGGGACCCGCGAGGAGGTGCGCGAGGAGAAGCGCGACCCGCGTGACTTCGCCCTGTGGAAGCGCGCGGAAAGCGGCCACATCATGCGCTGGGAGTCGCCGTGGGGGGTGGGCTTTCCCGGCTGGCACATAGAGTGCAGCGCGATGAGCCTCAAGTACCTCGGCGAGGGCTTCGACATCCACGGCGGCGGGCTGGACCTCCAGTTCCCGCACCACGAGGCCGAGATCGCGCAGTCGGAGGCGGCGGGACACGCCTTTGCCCGCTACTGGATGCACAACAACATGCTCACCATCGGCGGCGAGAAGATGAGCAAGAGCAAGGGCAACTTCACGACCGTTCAGGACGTGCTCGCCGCCCACGACCCGATGGTGGTGCGCTTCCTGCTGGTGTCCAGCCACTACCGCTCGGTGACGGAGTTCAGCGACGCCGCCTTCGAGAGCGCCCGCAGCGGCTACCGCCGTCTCGCCGAGGCGCTGCACGAGGTCGAGCGCCGGTTGCCGGGTGCGCCGGACCGCGCCGATCCCGCCCTGCTCGCCAGGACCCAGGCCCATACCCGCGAGTTTGAGGACGCCCTGCGCGACGACTTCAACACGCCGCGCGTCATCGCCGCCCTCTTCGGCCTGACAACTGACGTGAATGCGGCGCTCAACGCTGGCCCGGTCGGGCGGGAGGCGCTGGAGGCCGCCCGCGATGCCTACCGCACCCTCGGCGGGGACGTGCTCGGCCTCTTCGCGGAGGGGGCCGCCGAGCGTCAGGACGACGCGGGAGTGGTGGACGCCCTGATGGACCTCGTGCTCAAGGCGCGGCAGAACTACCGCCTGAACAAGCAGTACGCTCAGGCCGACGAGTTGCGCGACACCCTGAGCGCCGTCGGCGTCACCGTGGAAGACACGAAGGAGGGACCACGCTGGCGGCGTTGAGGGGGAGGTAGACGCCCCGGCTCACGCCCCTCTCTTCCTGACTGGCGACTGGTCCCCGGTGACTCCTCCTGACGAACAGCCTGTCAGAAAGCTGTCATAGGGCATCCGTACCCTGTACTTGAGCGCCGAGCAATCGCGCTCTCCCTCCCCCTCCGAGGGCACGCCACTCCTCCCCGGCGTGCCCTCGTGCTTTTTCGTCTGGCCGGACCAATTTGGATGCCGGGCGGGTGCGGGGGTACACTCCCCCCATGCTGCCGCTGGTCAAGCAGGTGCTCGACAACTTCAACTTCGACGTGGACCCGGACCTGACGCAGGACGAGAACGTTGAGGAGGTCATCAAGAGTGCGGCCCTCCTGTCGGGTGCCATCGCGGTGGAACCCGTCCCCTTCGCGGACATCCTGCTGATCACGCCCTTGCAGGCGAAGATGGTCCTGCACATCGGCAAAATCTACGGCTTCGAGGTCACGCCCGCCCGCGCCCGCGAGATCGCGCAGGAACTCGGCGTCACCGTGGGCTACGGCGTCATCGCCCGTCAGGTCATGCGCGGCCTCGCCAAGCTCGCCCTGCCCGTCATCGGCGGCATCATCACCGCGCCCGCCGTGTACGGCTGGACCTTCGCGCTGGGGCGGGTGGCGCAGACCTACTTCGAGCGCAAGCGGCAGGGCCTCCCCTTCGAGAAGCGCGAGCAGGTGAAGGTGGTACAGGAGGCCAAGGAGCAGACCCGCCGCGTGCTGCCGAGCGCCCAGGACTTCAGCGACCTTGCCTCCGAGCTGCGCCGCCGCGCCGAGGAGAAGAACAAGGGGTCGGGGGACGGCCCCCGCAACCTCAACTGAGGGTCGGGGCGTGAGGCGTGCCCTCACCGTGGGTGCCCTCCTCCTCGCTGGTATCACCGTGGCGACCACACCTCCCACCTTCGAGGCCGTCCTGGCGACGTTGGACGCGGGCTACCGCATCATCTCGGTGCCCGACCCCGACAAGCCGCTGGCGCGGCTGCGCTTGCCCGACGGGCGACAGGTGGACCTCCACTTCGCGGGCTGTGCTCCCGGCCCCTGCCGTGAGGTCACGGTCGTACAGACCCTGCCCTGCTCCCTGTGCGACCTCGACGACAGCGATCTGCCGCTGCCCACCCAGGCGCAGGTGGAGGCGTGGAACCGGACCCGGCAGAGCACGGCCAGCCTCGGAACGAACTCACTCGGCGACCCGGCGGTGAGGCTCAGCCGCCGCCTGAACCTGCGCGGCTCGACCCCCGAAACCCAACTCGCCTGGCTGCGCGCCTTCTTGACGGAAACGGTCGTCTTCCGCGCATGGCTGAGCCGGGGTGGGCTGCCGCCGACGCCCCGGCCATGAAAACCCTGCTCACCTGGAAGGCCGATAGCTGGGACGGCTCCTGGCTTGTCATCCCCGACATACATGGCCACGCGGCCCGGCTGCGCGCGGCAATGGAGGTGGCGAACGGTCCCCATCGGCGGTCGCGCCTCGTCTTCCTGGGCGACCTGATCGACGACTCGACGAGGCGGCGGGAAGCGAGGCGGGCACGAGCAACCGCAGGAACTCCCGACGACTCGCGCGAGGTGCTGGAGACGGTGCGTTCCCTCGTGGAGTCGGGCCGCGCCGAGGTCCTGCTCGGCAACCATGAGGTCATGGCCACCGCTGGCGTGCTGGACGACGACCGGGCGCTGATGAACCTGTGGTGGAAGGTCGGGGGGCGGGAGGCCGCCGCATCCTACGGCTGGAGCGGGAAGGGGGACGCGGGCGCTCTGGCCGAGGACCTGCGCTGGCTGAGGGAACACGGGCGGCTGTGGCTGGAAGTTGGAGCGCCGGAGAGCCGGATACTCCTCTCCCACGCCACGCGCCCCAGCCCCGAACGCCTCGCAGGCGGCAGGAACCGGGCCGCCGATCTCCGGGATGACGCCGAGGACCACGTGGTGTGGTTTCCGCTGGGTCTCCATGCCGACAACGGCACCCGCCTCCGCGACCTGCCCCTGTTGCCGCCCGACTTCACCGCCAGCCTCCACGGCCACATGGAGACGCCCGCCCTCTGGACGCTGCTGGACCGGGAAGACAAGCCCGCCCTTCAGCTTGACCTCCACCCCGGCAAGCGCAAGTTGTGCCTGATGGTTGTGAGCGACGACGGCGAGATGAAGCCGCACATCACGTTCATTCCGCCCGACTGACCCTTGACCCCATCACCGACCTGCGCCACACTCTGCTCAGGCGTTGATCCGCAGGAGTACCGCCGCAAAGCAGTCAACGGCCCGACATGCCTCGGGTCATGAGCGAGCCTGAGACGGTGAGAGTCAGGCGGCCAGCGGCGACGGGAAGGGCGGCGGGGAGCCTGTTCAAACTGACAAAAGTGCCAGCATCGGCAGAGCGCCGGGCTGGAACTGGGGTGGAACCGCGTAGAACATGAAATCTGCGTCCCCAGGCGAGCATTCGCCGGGGCGTTTTTCTTTTGCCCTGCTCAGGGAAGCGCCTCGGCGGATGCGGGAAAGGAGAGGTTATGCCCGCACAGTCGATGGAAGAACTCGTCAGCCTCTGCAAGCGCCGGGGATTCATCTTTCAGGGGTCCGAGATTTACGGTGGCCTGCAAGGCTTCTACGACTACGGCCCCCTCGGCGTGGAGCTGAAGAACAACATCAAGGCCGCGTGGTGGCGCACGAACGTCTACGAGCGCGACGACATGGAAGGTCTGGACGCCTCCATCATCATGCACCGCCTCGTGCTGCGGCACTCCGGCCACGAGGCTACCTTCTCCGACCCGATGGTGGACAACCGCAAGACGAAGAAGCGGTATCGCCTCGACCATCTGGTGAAGGACCAGAAGGCGGACGTGGTGGCGAAAGTGGCCGAGGGCATCGGCGAGGATGCGGGGAACTTCCCGGCGGTGGTGGCGGCGCTCGTCAAGAATCCGGCGCGGGCATCTGAGGCGCTGATTGCAGCGGGCGTGCGCGACCCCTTCTCGGGCGAGGTGGGCGACTGGACCGAGCCGAAGCCCTTCAACATGATGTTCAGGACGACCATCGGCCCGGTCGCCGACGAGGACAGTTACGGCTACTTGCGGCCCGAGACGGCGCAGGGCATCTTCACCAACTTCAAGAACGTGGTGGACTCCACCAGCCGCCGCCTCCCCTTCGGCATCGCGCAGATCGGCAAGGCGTTTCGCAACGAGATCACGCCGCGCAACTTCATCTTCCGCGTGCGCGAGCTGGAGCAGATGGAGATCGAGTTCTTCTGCACGCCGGGAACGGACGAGGAGTGGCATCAGCACTGGCTCGAAAAACGCCTCGCATGGTGGGAGGCCCAGGGTGTGCCTCGCAGCAAGATCGAGATTCTGGACGTGCCGAAAGAGGACCTCGCCCACTACTCCAAGCGCACCTACGACCTGATGTACGACTACCCGACGCTGGGGCATGAGGAGATCGAGGGCATCGCCAACCGGAGCGACTACGACCTGGGCAGCCACACCAAGGCGCAGGGTGAGCTGGGGCTGGTGGCGAAGGTCGAGGAAAATCTCGATTCCGTCGCCAAGCTGACCATTCCCCACCCGGAGACGAACAAGCCCGTCGTGCCCTTCGTCATCGAGCCGTCGGCAGGCGTGGACCGCGCGATGCTCGCCGTGTTGTCCGAAGCCTTCACGAAGGAGACGCTGGAGAACGGCAACGAGCGCATCGTCCTCAAGCTGAGGCCCCACCTCGCACCGATCAAGGTCGCCGTGATTCCCCTCGCCCGTAACCGGGAGGAAATTACCAGCGTCGCCAAAGCGATCAAGGCCGAGCTTCAGGGCCTCGGCCTGGGCCGCGTGCTGTACGAGGATTCCGGCAACATCGGCAAGGCGTACCGCCGCCACGACGAGGTGGGCACGCCCTTTTGCGTGACGGTGGACTTCGACACCGTGGGCAAGGGGGAGGACGCGAGCCTGACGGACACCGTGACCGTCCGCGACCGGGACACGTTGCAGCAGGAGCGGGTGAAGATCAGCGAGTTGAGCGGGTGGATTCGGGAGAGGCTGCGGTAAGCGGCCAGCTTCCAGCCGCCAGCGACCAGCGAAGGCCCCTGCCGCGTGCGGGGGTTTCTTCGTATGCTCCCCACATGCTCAAGATGAAGCCCGCCTGCGAGCGGTGCCGTGCTCCCCTCCCGGCAGACGGCGAAGCGGCAATTTGCTCCTTCGAATGCACCTTCTGCCCGACCTGTGCGGGAGAGATGAATCTCGTCTGCCCCAACTGTGGCGGTGAACTTGTCGCCCGTCCCCGCCGTACCCGCTCGCCCGCATCGGCGGCGCTCGGTCGGCTCGCGCGGCGCTGAGGGCACACCCCCGCCCCACTTTCCCCTACCCTACCCCCATGACCCCACCCGACCTCCCCACCCTCCGCGATCTGGACACCCGCGACCCCCTGGCCTCCAAACGCGCCGAGTTCCTGCTTCCGGGCGGCGTGATCTACCTCGATGGCAACAGCCTCGGCGTGCTGCCCGCCCGCGTGCCCGCACGGGTCGAGAAGGTGGTGCGCGAGGAGTGGGGGGTGGACCTCATCCGCTCGTGGAACAAGCACGGCTGGATCGATCTGCCCGCCCGCGTGGGTGCCCGCATCGCCCGGCTGATCGGTGCGGACGCGGACGAAGTAGTTGCCGCCGACAGCACGAGCGTGAATCTATTCAAAGTGCTGTCGGCGGCGCTCCATCTGGCCGCGAGGAAGGACTCCCGGCGGCGCGTGATCGTGGCCGAGGAAGACAACTTCCCCACCGACCTGTACATCGCGCAGGGGCTGGCGGAGTTGCTGGGGGAGGCGCGGGCGGAGTTGCGGCTGGTCTCCCCCGCCGGGGTCGCGGACGCGGTGGACGACGAGACCGCCGTGCTGATGCTCACGCAGGTGGACTACCGGACGGGCGAGCGGCACGACCTCCCGGCGGTAACGCGGCGGGCGCAGGAACGCGGGGCACTCACCCTCTGGGACCTCGCCCACAGCGCGGGGGCCTTCCCGGTGGACCTGAACGGGGCGGGGGCCGACTTCGCGGTGGGGTGCGGGTACAAGTACCTGAACGGGGGACCGGGAGCGCCCGCCTTCCTCTACGTCGCCCGCCGTCATCACGCCTCCGCCCCCAACGTCCTGAGCGGGTGGATGGGGCACGCCTCGCCCTTCGAGTTCACGTCGCGGTACGCGGGCGCGTCGGGCATCCGGCAGTACCAGACGGGCACGCCGAGCATCCTGGGCCTGAGTGCGCTCGACGCCGCGCTGGAAGTCTTCGAGGACGTGGACATGGGGCAGGTGCGCGAGAAGTCGCTGAGCCTCACCCGCATCTTCATTGAATTGATGCGGCCCCTCTGTGCCCGCCACGGCTTCCGGCTCGTCACGCCGGGGGACGACGAGCGGCGCGGCAGTCAGGTCAGCCTCGCCCACCCGCACGGCTACGAGATCATGCAGGCCCTCATCACGGCGGGGGTGATCGGGGACTTCCGCGCGCCGGACATCCTGCGCTTCGGCTTCACGCCCCTGTACACCAGCCACGAGGACGTGTGGCACGCCGTCCAGACCCTCGAAACCGTGATGCGCGAGGGCCGCTGGCAGGACGCCCGCCACGCCGAGAGAAACGCGGTGACTTGAGATGACCCAGCGACCCGACGCCGATTCTCCCGAACGCGCCCAGACCGACTTCACCCGCTCGCTCTCCTACGGCGACTACCTGCGGCTGGACACGCTGCTCAGCGCCCACCAACCCCTCACGGGCGCGCACGACGAACACCTCTTCATCGCCGTCCACCACGTCTCTGAGGTGTGGCTGCATCTCATCAACGTGGAATTGCGGGCGGCCATGCGGCATCTGGAAGAGGGAGTGATCGACGCGCCGCTCAAGGGCCTGAGCCGGGTAGTGCGTGCCCAGGAGCAACTGACCCAGGCGTGGGAGGTCCTGAAGACGATGACTCCCGCCGACTACCTTCTATTCCGGGATGCGTTCGGGGCGGCTTCGGGCTTCCAGTCCGCCAACTACCGGACGATGGAATTTCTGCTCGGCAATCGTCACGCCGCGCTGCTCCGCCCCCACGCACACCGCCCGGACGTACACGGCCCGCTCGAAGCCGACTTCCAGGCCCCCAGCGTGTATGACCTCGCCCTGCGCCTGCTCGCCGCACGCGGCCTGCCCGTGCCCGACGAGGTGCTGAACCGCGACCGGACGCAACCGCCCACCGCGCACCCGGAAGTTCTGGCGGCGTGGCTCACCGTCTACCGAGACACCGAGCGGTACTGGGACCTATACGAACTCGCGGAGAAGCTGCTCGACGTGGAGGACAACTTCCGCCGCTGGCGCTACAACCACCTGACGACGGTGGAGCGCACCATTGGCTTCAAGACGGGCAGCGGGGGCACGAGCGGGGCCGGGTATCTGCGGCGGGCGCTGGAGACGGTGCTGTTTCCCGAGTTGTGGCAGGTGCGGACGGAGTTGTGAGGGGTTAGGGGTTAGTCGTTGGGAGAAGAGGGGGCTACTCTCTCCTCACTCCTTCCCGTACTTGCTCTCCAGATAGCGGCGCTGAGCGTCCAGCGTGCGGGTCCGCGCGCCCTGCCGCTCGCGGACGATCTCGCCCATGCGGCGCTCCATGAGGGCGAGTTGCTCCAGCATCAGGCGGTCGGCTTCGGGCGTGCGGGGAGCGGCGCGGTAGGTCCGCAACAGGTCGGGAAGGTCCTCTCGGGCGGCCTGCCGGGCGTCGTAGGCGTCGCGGCCCAGCGAGAGGTCGCCCGCCGTCAGCCGCAGGGCGTCGCGGGTGGCGAGTACGGTGGCCCGGAGCGCGGTGCGGGTGGGCACGGGCAGGACACGTTCGCCGCCGCGCAGAAGGGCGAGCAGACCCGCTTCATCGTTGTTCCTCGAAGCGCCCACCGCTCTCGGCTCCTCCAGCGTCACGAGGTCGGTATGGTCCTCCTCGCGCGCCCGGATCAGCAGGGCCGCCCGCCGTGCCGTCCACACCGCGCCCAGGGTGACGAGCAGCAGCGTGAAGGCGAGGAGCCAACCCGCCACATCGCTCCCGAACGCGGTGCCGAAGCCGAGGAGCAGCAGCAGCGGCCCGAGCAGGAGCGCCCCCAGCACACCCAGCGCGAGCAGCACGACGAGGCCGACCGCCCGCCGCACCACGCTTACCCCACGCCGGAGGCTCTGCGTCGGCCCACTGGACGGCGGCAGCCACGGGTCGCGTTCCCAGGCGTCGCGGGAACGGGCGGACAGGCGACGCGCCGGGCGAATCAGATACCGCACCACCCGCGAGCCGGTGCGGGCGGCGCTGAGGACGGTCATGGGGTCCACGGAGGGCATGATTCCCCAGGGTACGCGACGAACGCCGGGCTGGTTCCCGCGCCCCTCACGTTCCCATTTCCCTTTCCCCGCGCACTTCCCTCACCCGGTCCGCGAGCGCCTGCCACGGCCCGAGCTGGAAGTGGTTGTGCCCGAGCGGACTCGTGGACGGCAGCACCCAGACCTCAGTGCCCTCCAGCGGCAGGAGTTGAGGGCCGTAGGGGAGCTTGCCCGTCGGCAGCCCCAGCGTTTCGGAGGCACCGCGCTTGGAGGTGAAGGCGACAATGGCCGGCTGGTGGTGCCGGAGCTTGGCGCGCAGTTCGTCCGGTGCCCACGCCTCTGTGGGCAGGGCGGAGTCCACGCCGCTATGCCGCTTCGCCACGTCCGTCAGGCCGATGCCGTACTGAGGGAGGGTGGCGTACTCGCGCGGGGCGAGTTGTCTCGGCGTCAGCCCGACTTCGGCAAGGACCCGCCAGAACTTGTTCTCCGGGTTGGCATAATAAGCCCGCGCCCGCGCACTGATGCGGCTTGGTGCCGTGCCGACAAGTACGAGCGTCAGCCCCGGTTGCAGCACGTCCGGGACGAGGTAATCCTCGCCCGCTGGCGGCTGGCCGCTGGAAGCTGGCCGCCCATCCTCAGTCGTCGTCGTACCGCTCCTCCTTGAAGGGATCGCCCCGCATGTGATACCCGTTGCGCTCCCAGAAGCCCGGCCTGTCGGCGGCCATGAACTCCAGCCCGGTGAGCCACTTCGCGCTCTTCCAGAAGTACAGGTGGGGGACCACCAGCCGCAGCGGGCCGCCGTGCTCCGCGTCGAGCGGCTGTCCGTCGAAGGTGTGGGCGAGCAGGTTCTCAGGGCGGGTGAAATCGTCCAAACTGAGGTTCGTCGTGTACCCGCCGACGCTGTGCTGCATGACGTGGGTGGCTCCGGGCAGGAGCTGGAGATGCGCCATGAGGTCGGTGACGCGCACGCCCGTCCACGTCGTGCCCAGCTTGCTCCAGTGGGTGACGCAGTGGATGTCGTACGTCAGCGTCGTCTGCGGCAGGGCGAGCAGGTCGGCCCAGGTGAAGGTCCTCTCCTCCGCCAGCCCGAAGACCCGCACCACCACCTCCTCCGGCGCGTACTGCTGGGTCGGGCCGTAGGTCAGGACGGGAAAGCGGGTCGTCAGCGTCTGGCCGGGCGGCACCCGTCCGCCCATGTCGTCTGCGGGCTTCTTGAAGAACTTGCCGAGCATGGGCGCATTGAACGGCCCAGCGGTACGGTGACGGTAGAGGAACGCCCACCTTTTCGCGCTTTGTGAAGAAAGCCGCTACACCTCCATGAGCGCCTCCCCAACCGACCCTCAAGGCCCGCCGGACCGCTGTCAGGAAGCCGTAAGAGGAATAGGTGTACCATGTACACCAAGATCGGGGCGACTTCTCTCTCCCCGTGTCCATGCGCCCCGGTCCAGGTGCCTCACGGTACCGAGGAGACCCCGCATGCGAGCAACCGACCAGGCCAGACACGAGGTGGAACGCGCCCGCTTTCTGAGCGACGTGCGCGACCTGCTGGCGATCCTGCGGCGCGAACCGAACGAACTGCTGCCCTTCGACTGGGTACGCCACCTCGCGCCGCAGGGAGAACATACCCTCGGCCTTCAGACCATTTCCCTCGAACAGATCATCGGTTCCGTGGACCGGTACCGCGAATTCGACCGCCACTACCTGCCGAAGGAAAGGCACCTCGACGAACGCTGGATCGGCGTCCGGAGTGCCCAGCTCCAGGGCAAGGAGCTGCCGCCCATCCAGGTGTACAAGGTGGGCGACCTGTACTTCGTCAAGGACGGCAACCACCGCGTCTCGGTGGCCCGTCGCCAGGGCCAGAAGTACATCGACGCCTACGTCATCGAGTTGAACGTGACCGTGCCACCCGACGAGCACGACAGCCTGCGCGACCTGATCGTCAAGGGCGAGTATGCCCGCTTCCTGCACGAGACGAACCTTGACAAAGTGGTGCCCGGCCACCGACCGATCCTCTTCACGAGGCCGGGCCGCTACGACCGCCTGCTGGAACACATCCGCACCCGGCAGTACTTCCTCGACCGCAAGCCGGAACGCGCGGGGCTGCCCCCCGTCACGTGGGAGGAGGCGGTCGAGAGCTGGTACCGCCGCCTGTACCTGCGCGTCGTTCAGAACATCGAGGGGCACGACGTGATGGCCCGCTTTCCGGGCCGCACCGAGGCCGACCTCTACCTGTGGATCATGGACCACCGCTACTTCCTGACCGAGAAGTACGGCCACGATGTCGGCAGCGAGGAGGCGACCCGCGACTTCCGCGCCCACTACGCCCCGCCCCTGTACAAGCGGGTCGGCCAGCGCGTGCGGCTGCTGGTGCGGGGGCAGCTCGACCCGGCGACCTGAACCTGGGCCTTCACTGGCTGGTGGAGGCCCAAAGCGTGCGACTCCCCTGTTTTCCCGATGAGGGTGGGCTGTCAAACAGCCGATCAGCAAGGCGCGGATTCCACTCGTGGTCCGCGCCTTCCCTATAGAGCGGGAAGCGTGTGGCGTCGGCTTGGGAAGGCCGACCTAGCGGCTGAACTCCACCATCAGTTGCGTGCGCGAAAAGCCGAGGAAGTCCCTCACGTACAGCAGCAGGGTCCGCAGGAGGATCACCGCGCCCAGCATCTCCAGAACCTCCTGACTGCTCGTGAGGAGGATGTCCAGAATCCCGTGATGACCGGTGAGGAGAAAGCCCAGGGCCTCGCCGACTTCGAGGCCGACGGCACCGCCGACGAACAGGAAAAAGGCCAGACAGAGGGAGCGCCGGGTAGGAGCGGGCAGACCATTCACGAAGTTGCGGAAGTAGACCGCGAACAGGAGCACCAGGAGTGTGCCGGGAATAACCCAGGCATACACGTCGAAGAGGTTCAACACTCTTCCCAGCACCCCGCCCACGGTTTCGTGGAGCTGCAACCACTCGTCCGCCGCCATCAGGAAGAGAACGGCGCTGAGTAGCCCCCAGTACCTCGGCCCGGAGGAGGAATGGGCGGAACGGCCTCCCAGCCGCGCGACGAGAAACGTCACACAGCCGCACACAAGGAGCATAACTACCGAGAAGAGGGCAGGAATGTTGCCCTCACCGTTCAGGGTAGTCGAATTGTGAAGCAGGGTCCCCGCTGGAAGGTCCGGGGAGAAGTAGACGGCAAACTCGAAGACCAGGCTGGCACACAACAGCACGGCGACGACCCCGTAGAGAAGGGTGGCGAGCCGGTCGATGGAGAATTGAACGCCGAGCCTGAGTCGGTCGTCGACGGCGGAGGTGCGCGTGCGGACGCTCCACTCCCCCGCCTCCGCCGGATGAACGGCACTTCCGTCTGGCCCAAGTAGCCCCCGAGAATGCCTGTCCAGACGAGAGTCGTGGGAAAAGCCACGTTTTTCTCCAACCGGTTTTTCCACAGCTTCCTCCGTATGTGAAAAACTATACACAACAACTGTTGAGTTCGTCTCCCTCCTCTCGGGGATGGGGGTTGGACGGGGGGAAGCTGGAGACCCCATGCGGCGGCGAACGACTCTCCTCGTCAGTTGAGAAGAAGCCTCCCCACGCTCGCGTATACTGCCCCCCACTGTGACCGGCACCATCACTATCACCGAGGCGGCGCTCGCCTCGCTTATCGGCCTGACGGCGCACGAGATTCCGGGCGTCGTCGGCATGGCCCCCGCCACCCTCAAGGAGGGCATCTCACGCGTGCTGGGCCGCGCCAACGCCCGCGAGGGGGTGGTGATCGCCCGCGAGGGAAGCGCCTACCACGCCGACCTGTACGTGGTGGTCGCCTACGGAGTGAGCATCCCCACGGTCGCGCGCAACATCGTGGAGCGGGTGGAGCACACCGTCCGCACCCAGGCGGGCATCACGCTCGGGGCGACGCGGGTTCATGCGGTGGGGGTGCAGCGTGCCTGAGTCTCCTCAGAATGGGCACACCACGAGCCTTAAGCCCGCCGACCTCGCGCGGATGCTGCGGGTGGCGACCGACTGGCTGGGCGTGTACCGCGAGCAGGTCAACGCCCTGAACGTCTACCCGGTCCCCGACGGCGACACGGGCACGAACATGCACCTCACCATGCAGTCGGTGCGGCGCGAACTCGACACCTGCGACGAGACGCAGATGGCGTCGGTCGCCCGCGCCATTTCTTACGGGGCGCTGCTGGGGGCGCGCGGCAACTCCGGGGTCATCCTCTCGCAACTGCTCAAGGGCTTCGCGGAGGTCGTGCGCGAGAGGCAGGCGGTGGACGCGGGCACGCTCGCGGCGGCCTTCCGTGCGGCGCAGAAAGCCGGATACGGGGCCGTCATGAAGCCCGTCGAGGGCACCATCCTCACCGTGGCGCGCGGCGTGGCGGACGGGGCCGAGGGACCGCGCGACGCCGAGACGGTGGACGCCGTGCTGGAGGGGGCACTCTTCGGCGGGCAGCGGTTGCTGGACCAGACGCCCGAGATGCTCCCGGCCTTGAAGCAGGCGGGCGTGATCGACTCGGGCGGGCAGGGCTACCTGTACATCGTGCAGGGGATGCTCGCGGCCCTGCGCGGCGACGAGCTGCCGGAAGCGCCGGAGATCACCGGCTACGCGCAGGAGCAGTTCGAGACCGAGGAGTTCGGCTACTGCACCGAGTTCCTGATGTCGGAGGCGACCAAGCCCATCGAGGAGATTCGGGACCTCGTTTCTCCCTTCGGGGACAGCCTGCTCGTCGTGGGGGCCGAGGGCTACGTCAAGGGCCACATCCACACGAACGAGCCGGACGAACTGCTCGCCACGGTGGGCCGCTACGGCAAGATGCTCAGGACGAAGGTGGAGGACATGTCCGAGCAGCACACCGAGATTCTGGGCATGGCGGGTGCGGTCGCCCGCGCCGAGGAGGAGTTGCCCCCCTCCGGCCTCGTGGCGGTGGCGAACGGCTATGGCCTCGTCAAGCTGTTCCGCTCGCTGGGGGCGCGCATCGTCTCGGGCGGGCAAACGGCCAATCCCAGCGTGCAGGACATCGTGGACGCGGTGCGGTCGGTGAGCGCCGAGAAGGTCCTGATCCTGCCGAACAACAAGAACGTGCTGATGGCCGCCGAAAAGGCGATGGAACTCATGGAGGGCCGCGCGGTCGTCGTGCCCACGCGCACGCTGGGGCAGGGGATGGGGGCCGCCCTCGCCTTCCAGCAAGGCACCGACGCCGAAAGTTTGAGGGCCGGAATGGAGGCCGCCGCCGCCCGCGTCACGACCTTCGAGGTCACGCGCGCCAGCCGCACGACGAACATCACGACGAGGGACGGGCGCACGCTCGACATCGCCGAGGGCGACGTGATCGGGTTGCAGGACGACGAACTCGTGCAGTCGGGCGGCACCCCCGAGGAGTCCGTGCTGGAGATGCTGCGCCGGGGCTACACCGATCAGGAGGTCATCACCGTGTTCGGCGGGCCGCAGAAGACGCAAGGCGACCTTCAGGCGCTGGCCGAGCGCATCGGCGCGGAGTTCCCCGGTGCCGAGGTGGAGACGCACGCGGGCGGGCCGGACCTGTACGACTACCTCGTGACCATCGAATAAATCGGGAAAGTGGAGCGCCGGGGCAAGGATGCTCCGGCCTTCTGCCTTTTGCTCTCTGCCCTCTGCGCCTTTCGGCCTACTCCCCCCCTGCGCCATGCAGCCAATATCCTCTGCCCCGCCGTGCCCCTAGACTCTGCCCCAGGTGAGGCGAGGCGTCCCGCGCCAAGCTTCGCCGACCGGGCCGGAGACGCTGGGTTCTCTGCAAAAGAACTCCCAGCGTCACCCACTCGCCCGGTCTTTCCTTTCGAGGACCACGCCGCACACGCTCAGGGCCGACTGGTCACAGTTATTTCACCACGCCGGAGGAATTGTGCCCCGCGCACATCTCCGTGGCCTCCCCCTCGCCCGGCTCCGGGCCGAAGCGAGAGAGTCATCTTTCCCGACCCCTCATGGTGGGTGTTCAACCCCTCCGTATCCCTTGTCCCCGACTACATCGGCGGGCCGACGCGCGAGGGTTCTCGGTGAACTTGGTTCGACTCCAAACACCCACCCCACAACATCACGTCGGAGGCGATGAACCTCCGACGCTCTGGCGGCGACGAGAGCGAGTCGCGCCGGTCTGTTACACACCAACTGACGAACCAGTTGGCTTCTCAGGGCACGCCTGCGGTAGCCCGCTACGTTCTGCCCTGACGGACCTGCCCGGCCCGGAGCGTGGACGACTCGTCTTGCAACGGAAAGGCGGCATTTCAGCACAGGCTCTTTCTTCGTCGTCCGTCATCACTCTAACGAACTGCTCTTCAACCTATGGGAACGGTAGCTCAGCGGACAGAGCACTTTGCCTGACCACCCCTTGCCCCCTGTTCTACGGAAGAGGCGGGCCGAAGGTCCAGGCTTATCGACTTCGGATCGAGAGGTCGCGGGTTCGAATCCCGCCCGTTCCCACCACGTGAATTGGTAGCTCAGACGCGCAGAGCGGCTGGTTGAAGCCCAGCAGGTCGCAGGTTCGATTCCTGCCCAGTTCACCACTCGGCACCTTCTTCGGTGCCCGGTCGCCGCTGGCGAGTTCAGCGCCCCTCGCCCCCTTGACTGTGCCCCTTGAAAGGAGGGCCGAAGCCATGAAGAACCTCCTGAACGTGATCAACCCCAAGAGCCGCAAGCAGACCGAGCGTCTGGACACGCGGCAGGTTCCCAACAACGCGGGCGGATACGTGTACGCCCTCCCCGACGAGGGGCGGCTGACGCGCTTCCTCGTGCTGGGCGTAGGCGGCGGCACCTTCTACGCGGGCGAGCGGGCGCACACCGTCCAGGCCACCGACTTCGTGCGCGAGTTCGTGACGCGCGACGCGGCCACCGCCCTGCGCGTGACGCTGGATGTGGTGCGGGGCAACCATGCGCCGAAGGCGGACCCCGCGCTGCTCGTGCTAGCGCTGATCGCCAAGACGGCCCCGAACGTGGCCGACCGTCAGGCGGCGTGGGCCGCGCTGCCCGAGGTGGCGCGCACGGGCACGATGCTGCTGCACTTCCTGGCCTTTGCGGACGCGCTCGGCGGCTGGGGTCGCCTGACCCGCCGGGGCGTGGCGCGCGTGTACGAGGACGTGCCGCTGGATCGCCTGGCGCTGTGGGCCGTGAAGTACAAGGCCCGCGACGGCTGGAGCCAGCGTGACGCCCTGCGCCTCGCGCACCCCAGGACCACGGACGAGGCCCGCAACGCGGTGCTGAAGTTTATGGTGAGCGGCCTGCTGGAGGGCGCGACCGACCCTGCCCTGCGTGTGATCGAGGGCCACCTCCTCGCGCTGGGGGCGACCACGGACGGCGAGGCGGCGCGGCTGATGCGCGAGTACGGCCTACCCATCGAGGCGGTGCCCACCCACCTGCGCGGGGCCGAGGTCTACCGCGCGGCGTTTGCGACGAACGGCCTGACGTGGCTGCTCCGCAACCTCGGCAACCTCGGGCGCGTGGGCGTGCTGAGCGTGAACGACCGCGAGGTAGCGCGGGCCGTCATCGAGCGCGTGACGGACGCGGAGAACCTGAAGCGGGGCCGCATCCACCCCCTCGACGTGCTGAAAGCCCGCCTCGTGTACGGCCAGGGGCGCGGCGTGAGGGGCGGCGGCGAGTGGGTCCCCGTACCCCGCGTGGTGGACGCGCTGGAGGACGCCTTCCACACGGCCTTCGGGAATGTGCGGCCCGCCGGAACGCGGCACCTGCTCGCGCTCGACGTGAGCGGCAGCATGACCTGCGGCACGGTCGCCGGAACGCCCGGCCTGACGCCGAACATGGCCGCCGCCGCGATGAGCCTCGTCGCCCTGCGGACCGAGCCGGACGCGCTGACGATGGGCTTTGCCAGCGAGTTCCGCAGGCTCGGCCTCACCCCGAAGGACACGCTGGAAGGGGCGATGCGGAAGGCCCAGGCCGCAAGCTTCGGCGCGACCGACTGCGCCCAGCCGATGCTGTGGGCCGCGCGACAGGGGGTGAAGGTGGAGACCTTCGTGGTGTACACCGACAACGAGACGTGGGCGGGCGGGGTCCACCCGACCGTGGCGCTGGACCGCTACCGCCAGAAGACGGGTCTGCCCGCACGCCTGATCGTGGTGGGCCTGACGGCGACCGGCTTCACCATCGCCGACCCCGACCGGGCCGACATGCTCGACGTGGTGGGCTTCGACAGCGCGGCTCCGGGCGTGATGGCGGGCTTCGCGCGGGGGGAGGTGTAGGGGGAACGTATCGGGAGACAGAACGGCAGGGGAACGTCCTCTGCCGCTTTTCATTTGTAAGAACGGAGGCTGTACCTTGACCCGATGTCCCGGCCACCGCCTCGCAAGCCACCAGCGATAAACCCAGGATGCTGGGCGATGTACCTGCTGGGGACCATGTGGATCGTGCCCGCTCTGGCCGTCTGGCACGACTCGTGGGGCGTGGCTCCAGCGCAACTTCAACGCCGTTGTGAGCCGCTGGTTGCCCCTGCCCTCGCCGGGCTACGTGATCCCCATGTGGTCTATCTGGTGTCGGCACCACGCTCGGAGGGAAGAGGCTCGGGCAGGGAGGAAGTCAGGAACGTCCCCCTGTACAGGGTTCGCAAAACCCGCGAGTTGCTCGTGCATGTGTGGACGGAGGACCGGAAGGTTTGGTGGAATGCGGTCTGCTCCTCCGGGCCGGGCGGCGTGACCCTGAAGAGATGAGCCGCCCCGCTTCCGTTGAAGGACACCTCTCAAGCTCAACGCAAAAGTTCCGTTCACCCCTCCCCGAACACATCCAGCGGCAGAAACGCGCTCACCGTGTAGTTGGGCGCGTCCACGACCTGACTGATCTTGAGGTCCACGCACACGCTCGACAGGATGTAGGCGTCCTCCAGGCTCAGGCCGCGTGCCTGAAGACGGCGCAGGAGGGGGCGCAGGGCAATTCGGGCCGCCGTCATCAGGTTGGGATGGTGGCCGGTCGTGGCGTGCCAGCGCCGACTCGTGCCGCCGTGGGTGGGCGTGACGAACTCCGGCGTGGTCAGGCCCGCGCCGCGCTCCACCCCAAAGCGCAGCGTGACCGACCCGGCGCACTCGATTCCGGTGCCGCTCAACTCGCCGTCGCCCTGCGCCGCGTGCAGATCGCCCACCGAGAAGAGCGCGCCGGGCACCTCGACGGGCAGGTACAGGGTGCTGCCCGCCACGAGTTGCCGGATGTCCATGTTGCCGCCGACCTGACGAGGCGGGGCCGTCGGGTGTGGGCCGGGTTCGGCGGGTGCTACCCCAAGCACGCCGGGAAAGGGCGCGAGCGGGACGCGGATGCCGGGGCGGAAGCTGGCGTGGGTGCCCGCCCGCAGGTCCCACAGGTGAGTGTACGGTTGCAGGCCCTCCTCGGCGAGCGCGGCGTCGAGCAGGCCAATTCCATTCGGGCGGCAGCCGGTCCAGCCCCAGGCGGCGGTCCGCACCTCCAGAATGTCCACGATCAGCGCGTCGCCCGGCTCTATGCCCTCCACGAAGACGGGGCCGGTCAGGGGGTGCCCGCGTGGTCCCTCTCTCGCCGGGAAGGCGTCGGCGGAGATGAGGTCGGTCAGTTCGGCAGGTGCCGTCAACTCCCCCGCTACCACCCGCCGGGCCACTCCGCCGTCGGAGGCGTCCAGCGTCCCGAACGTCACGGTGTCACCGGGGCGAACGCTCAGGGCGGGCGTCAGGTCGCGGTCCCAGACGGTGTGAATGGAACCTGTGCCGAGGTGGTGGTCCGTCATGACTCACAGGCTACGGATTATCCTCGGCCCCATGCTCGATCCGCACGCCTCCCTCCCTTTCACCGCCGCCGTTCACCCGCAGGCCCGCCCCGCCGTGCGCCTGACGTGGGACTCACGTGAGGCGTCGCCGGAGGTGGCGTTCGTGGCGCTGCCGGGGGAGCGGATGCACGGCAACCGGTTCGTGGAGGCGGCGCTCGCGGCGGGTGCCCCCTTCGTCCTCACCGACCTCGACGTGGAGCGGGCGGTGCGGGTGCCCGGCGCACGGGAGGCCCTGTTCGCCTGGGCGCGGGCGGAGCGGGCCAGGAACCCCCTCGTCGTCGGCATCACGGGCAGCGTGGGCAAGACGACCGCCAAGAGTTACGCGGCGGCGGCGCTGGATGCCCACTTCATGCCCGTCTACAACACCCTGCCCGCCATCGCCTGCTTCCTGACCCAGTTCGGGGGGAGTGATCGTCCGCTCGTCGTGGAGATGGGCATCGACCGGGTGGGCGAGATGGCGGAATTGGTGGACCTCGTGCGGCCTGACGTGGGCGTGGTGACGAGCGTGGGCGCGGCGCACCTGGAGGCGCTCGGCAGCGTGGAGGGCGTGGCGCGCGAGAAGGGCGTGATCCTGCGGGGGGTGCGCGGGCTGGTCGGGACGCAGGCGGCCCCCTTCTACCCCAGAGTGGAGACCTACGGCTTCGGTGAGGGCGTGACCTATGTGGGGGAGGAACTGGAGGTGACGCCGGAAGGAGCGCACTTCACCTTCCGGGGCGTGCCCGTGTGGCTCCCCCTCGCCTCGCGGGTGCAGGCGGAGGCGGCGGTGCTGGGGCTGGCGCTCGCGGAGGGGGCTGGACTGGACTTGCCGGACGCGGCGGCACAGCTCGCAGAAGTGCGGGTGCCGGGCGGACGCTACCGGGTCCATCCCGGTCGCCTCACTGTTATCGACGATGCCTACAACGCCTCGCCGCTCGCCGTGACTGCCGCGCTGGACGCCCTCGCCACCTTTCCGGGCCGCCGCATCAGCGTGCTGGGGCGGATGCTCGAACTCGGGGAGACGGAGCGCGAACTCCACGCGGAGGTCGGTGCCCACGCACGGAGACGGGCCGACCTCACCTACGGGGTGGGCCTGTTCGCCTCGGAACTGGGCGAGCGGGCCTTCCGAACCGTCCCCGACCTCCTGACCGACCTCCTCGCCGAGGTGCGGGGCGGGGACGTGGTGCTCGTGAAGGCGAGCCGGGGCATCAGTTGGACTCCCGAGAAACGGGCCGGGGAGGGCGTGGGGCTGGACGTGGTGGTGGCGTTGCTGCGGGAGCGGGCCACCGGGGAGATGTAACGTCCACCCTCGCCTTTCTCAGCGAGGTGGGCGAAACAATCCACCCATGCGCCGTCTTCTGCCCCTGTCCCTCTGTACCCTGTCTCTCCTCGCCTGCGCGCCCACGGCCACGACCCGCGCGCCGAGCTTCGACGCCGCCTTCAGCGAGGACGGCGCGACGTGGGTGGATGGCGGGCGGGCCTGCGTCGCGCGTGCCCCCTCGTACCGTGCCCTGTGCCCGGCGCTGCCCTCGGTGGTCGCGGTCGCGTGGAACGGTGGGGACGCCTGGGCGGCGGTGCCGGGTGCGGGCCTGCTCGTCACGCTCGACCGGGCGGCGCGGTCGGTGACGGCGGGGCGGGTCGTGGCCCTGTCGAACACGCGCGCCTACCGGGAGGACGGCAGCGCCGTGACCTTCGCGGGGGCGGCGGCAACGGGGGTGGCGGGCACGCCGACAGCGGTGGCGACGGGCGGCGACGGGCAGGACTACGCGCTCCTCGCCGGAACGCTGCGCCGAGTGGAGGACGGGGTGATCGTGGACCGCGCACCTAGGCCCGCCTTGCGAGTCACACCTACGGGCGTCACGACGGCGGACACGCCGGGCGTCGTCACGGGGGCGGGCACCTACCGCCTGACGGGCACGGCCCTCGAACGGGTGGACGCGACGGGCCGGGTGCTGGCGAGCGTGCCCCACGGGCCGGGGCGGGTGGGCCTCGTCGGCACCGAGGTCGTCACGGTCTCGCCGGGAGGCACGGTGCGGGTCTTCGACGTGAATCTGACGCCGCTGAGTCGGTGAGGGCCGAGACTGGAGCATCTTTTCTTCCCTCGACGCTGGTTTTCCCCCTGAACGCTTGGGACGGAGTAGGACGTGAACGTCCCAGACGTGCTTTATTCTCCCGCTCCCCTTGCGGGAGAGGGCTGGGGAGAGGGGTGACGAGCAGCGCTCGTCCTTCTGCCAGACGGCGGAAACGCCTCAACTTCCCGATGTGCAATTCACATTAAGCGTTTGTGGGGGAGGGTCGGGGAGGGGGCAACGAGCCACGCTCGCCCTCCTGCCGAACGACGAAAGTACCCCCTCCGCCCGGTCCTTGAGTCACAACAACATTCAAGACGGAGTGAGGGCTTCTCCTCCCGATGAGGAGGAGGCGAACGCTGTCCCGCCCGACCCTTCATCCTTCGGGGGCACCACGCGGCGGCGGGCGAGCCGCACGGTCAAACAGGAAAACCCCCGCTCCGACTCGTGAAAAAACGCGGTGGGCGCGAACAGGTGTCAGAGTCTCGTAAGTGGGCGGGTGGTTGCATAGGTTGGTTATGCACCCCTGCCCCCGCCCATCTTCACCCTTCTGCCGCCCCCCCGCGCCCGTCGCGGGCGGCCCGCGCGTGAGGGGACGTTAAAGCCTGTCTCGCACCCAGGAGGGAGAATGACGAGCTTCTTACAACGCCTACTCAATCCGCGCCCGGCGGCCATCGGGGTGGAGATCGGCACGAGCGCCATCAAGGTGGTCGCGCTGCGCCCCGGCTCCCCCCCGACCCTGCAACACGCGGTGATGGTGCCCACGCCCATCGGCTCCATGCGCGACGGTCTCGTGGTGGAGCCGCAGGCGGTCGCGCAGGAACTGAGGGCGCTCCTCGCCGAACACCGCATGACGGGGAAATACAAGTACGCGGTGACGGCGGTCCCCAACCAGGCCGTCGTCACGCGCAACATCATGGTGCCGCGCATGGAGCGCAAGGACCTTCAGGAAGCGATCAAGTGGGAGGCCGAGCGGTACATCCCCTATCCCATCGACGAGGTGTGCCTCGACTTCGACCTGCTGGACGACCCGGCGGCCATCCCGGAGGACGGGCAGATGGAGGTCGTCATCGCGGCGGCCCCCACCGAGGCCATCTTGCGGCAGGTCGAGGTGCTGCGGCTGGCGGGGCTGGAACCCACGGTGGTGGACCTCAAGAGCTTCGCGGCGCTGCGTGCCCTGCGCGGCAACCTGCTGGGCGCGCATCTCACGGTGGAGAACACCGAGGGCGGCACGACGACGGGCGGGCTGGTCGGCGCGGGCGAGGTCGGCCTCGTGCTGGAGATCGGCGCGAGCAGCAGCGTCATCAGCCTCGTGCGCGGCGAGCGGGTGCTGATGGCGCGCAACATCGGCGTGTCGGCGGACGACTTCACGACCGCGCTGCAAAAGGCCTTCGACCTCGACTTCACCGCCGCCGAGGACGTGAAGCTCGGCTACGCGACCGCCACCACCCCCACCGAGGACGAGGAGGACCTGCTCAACTTCGACCTCTCGCGGGAGCAGTACTCCCCGGCGCGCGTGTTCGAGGTCGTGCGCCCGGTGCTGGGCGACCTGATCACCGAGATACGCAGATCGCTGGAGTTCTACCGGGTGCAGTCGGGCGACGTGGTGATCGACCGGACGCTCCTCGCCGGGGGCGGGGCCAAGTTGCGCGGGCTGGCCGCCGCCATCGGCGACGCGCTGGGCTTCCGGGTGGAGGTCGCCAGCCCCTGGCTCGCGGTGCAGACCGACGGCGCGAACACCGACAGCGGCTACCTCCAGACCCACGCCGCCGAGTTCACCGTGCCGCTGGGGCTGGCGCTGAGGGGGGTGTCCCGTGGTTGAACTCAACCTCCTCCCCGTTCAGGAGCGCAAGCGCAGCGAGCCGAACGTCTGGAAGTACGCCAGCGTCGCCGTCGCCGCCCTTACGGGCCTCGCCCTGATCTTTCCCGAACGCGTGGTCGCCGGGAAGATCGGTGAGCTGCGCGCCGAGCAGGACCGCCTGAACGGGGAGATCGCCGCGCTCACCGCCGCCAAGAGCGAGTTCGACCGCCTGACGGCCACCCGGCGCACCCTGGAGGGCGTGACGGCCACCGCCGAGGGGCTGCGCCAGAACAAGACCTACTGGACGAACGACGTGGCGGCCTTCTCGGCGCGGCTGCCAAAGGGGAATGACGTGGCCCTGACCTCCATGACCGTCAAATCCCTCGACGCGGGGGCGCTGGCCTCCCTCCAGGGGGGCGGCGTGTACCTGGGCAGGAACGTGGTGCGCGAGATCGAGCTGGCCGGCACGGCGCGCAGCCAGCAGGCGGTGGTGACTTTCTTGAACGTGTACGAGAACGACCCAGATTTCGCGGTCAACTTCCGCAGCCTCCAGCAGGACGGCGAGACGGGCCGCTTCACCTTCGCGGCCTCGGTGGGCCTGGTCGGGGAGGCGGCCCCGGCAGCGGGCACGACCCCTGATGCAGCGACCCCCGGCACAGGCACAGCCACAGGCACCCCCGCCCCGGCGGCCCCGTCGGGAGGAAACGATGTTCGCTAAGCTCAGCGCCACCAAACTCGCGTCGCCCGGCCTGCCCTCGGTCAAGCTCGCGCCCCGGTTCGTCTTCATCCTCGTCCTGGTCGGCTGCGCGCTGGTGGTCGGGATGTGGTACATGATGCGCTTCCAGCCGCGCCAGCAGGAGATCACGCTGCTTCAGGGCGAGGTGGAGACCACCCGCAGCCGCGCCGAGCAGTACCGCGCTGCCCAGGGGGCGCTGCCCGAACTGCGTGAGGCGGTCGCCCGACTTCAGGTGGAGGAGGACAGGTTCCTGCGGGCGCTCCCCGCCACCGCGCAGTTCGGCACCGTGCTCGACGAGGTGCGGCGCAACGTGACCGCCTCGGGGGCCGAACTCACCGACTTCGCCGTGCAGGGCGGCAACGTCGCGGGGCTGCCGGGCGGCGTGCGGCCCATCAACCTCAACCTGAGTGTGAGCGGGCGCTTCGCCGAGGTGTTCGGGGCGCTCCGGTCGCTGGAGACGCAAAACCGCTTCACGACCGTCGGCGGCCTGGGCCTGCAGCTCCCGCAGGCGGATGCCCTCGACCCCAGCCTGGAGGGCACGCTGAGTCTCACCGTGTACACCTACGACCAGACGCAGGCCGCCGGGGACGCGGCCAACGCCCCCCAGGCCCCCGGTGCCGCGCCCGAGGCCGCCCCCGCCGCCCCCCAGGGAGGCACCCAGTGAGCCGCCCCGCGCTCCGCCTCCCCGAGAACTTGAAGCTCCAGGGCCTCAAGCTCTCGCGCGAGATGAAGGTCCTGCTGATCCTGCTGCTGCTCGTCGCCCTCGTCGGTGGCGGTTACATGTGGCTGGGTGGTCGGCAGACGGACGACGCCCTCGCGCAGACGGTGGACCAGACGGCGGGCACGGACGCCCCCGATCCCGAGGGCACGCCCACGGCGAACGGTGGCCCCGCCGCCCCCGGCGTGACCGTCCAGCCCGAGGGGCAGGTGGAGGTGCCCTCCATCCCGGCCTTCGGGGAGGACCCCGCCACCGCGCCCGGTGGGGAGGAGACCCCGGCCCCCGCCACACCCGCGCCCGGCGGCATCAACCCCGACACCCCGCTCGCCGCCCTGCCCTCCCGTAACCCCTTCCGCCCGGTGGAATTGGACGGGAGCGCCACCCCCGAGACGGCGCAGGCCACCTCCCCGGTGACGCCCCCCGCCGTGACCCCGGCCCCAGTCACGCCCGCGTTCGTGCCGCCCGCCCCCGTCACCGCCACCCCCGTGACCCTGACGCGGCCCCCAGTGAGCGTGGTGGAGCGCAACGCAGCCCCCGTCAGCAAGCCCGTGAGCGTGGCCGCCGTGACGCCGCTGCCGCGCACGGGCGTGCGGGTGGAGGTCCTCTCCGCCCCGGTGAGCGGCGGCGCGTTCCCCACCCCCACTCCCGCAGGCGCGCGGGTCGTGACGCTGCCCCCGGCGACCCCGGCGGCGGTGCCCACCCCCGCCCCGGTGCGGCCTCCCGTCGCGGGGGTCCGGGTGCCCGGCGGCACCTTCGACCTCGGTGCCCTCCTGGGACGGCGGGCCACGGTGGAGACGCCCGCCGCCCCCGCCACGGCCACCCCGGTTCCCCCCACCCCCGCCCTGCCCCAGCCCATCACGCACCTGGGGGCGGACGGCGCGGCGGCGGAAGTCCCTCTCAGCCCCCTCGCGGACCTCGTGCGGCGGCGTGAACTCGCCTTCGACGCCGGGGTTCTCGGGCCGGTCAACACCGCCATCCTGCGCTCGAAGGACGGCTTCCTCGTCGTGTCCGCCGGGCAGACCCTCCCCGACTCCAGCGTGACCGTCAGGGACGTGACCGCGACGGGTGCCACCCTCGCGCTCGGCACCGAAACCCACCTGCTGAACCTCGACTCCTCGACCGAAGGTGAGCCATGAAGAGATACGCCCTCCTGCTGACCGCCGCGCTCGGCATGGCCGCCGCGCAGACGCCCTCCACCCCCGCTCCGGCCCCCCTGGCCCGCCTCGCCGACACACAGCTCTCGGGCGCGAACGTGACCTTCGACCTGCGCCGCGCGGGCAGCGACCTCGCCTCCGTGTTCCTCGCGCTGGCGAAGAGCGCGGGCTACGAGATCATCCTCGAACCCTCCGTGGACGCCGTGCTGCGCGCCCACAGCACCGAGGGCGACGCGTCCGCCGCGACCGCGCAGGGTGCCGCAACGCCCACCGCCGCCCCCTCACGCGTCACCTACTCCTTCGTGAACAAGCCGTTCAACGAGGTCTGGCCGCTCGTGCTCGACATCTACGGCCTGAGCTACGAGACCATGCGGATCGGCGGCAAGCCCGTCCTGCGGGTCAGCGCCAAGCCGGTGCAGCGCATCGTGCGGCTGCCGATCACGCTGGACGCCCCCCGCGTGGAGCGGCAACTCAAGCTCTCGTTCGGGAGCCTGAAGGCCGGGAGCAGCCAGAGCGGCGGCACGGGCGCGAACACCGCCGAAGCCTCACGTGAGGAGATCGTCCTCGACTCGCCCACCATGCGGATCATCGCCGAGCCGAGTTCCAACAGCGTCATCATCCGGGGCACCAATCAGGAGGTCGCCCAGGTCGAGCGCCTGCTCTCCGAGATCGTCGCCGTTCAGCCAGCGGCGGCCCGCGCGGTCACGACGACCGAGGTTCAGCGCGTCTACGCCGTCAAGGGGCAGCAAGCGGACGTGACGGCCCTCCTCACCGCGCAGTATCCCGCCCTCAAAGTCACGCCCGTAGGGCAGACGGGGCAACTCCTCCTCACCGGGCCACAGGCCCAGCTCGACGCGGCCCTGACCCTGCTCGGGCAGGTGGACCGCCCCGTGGCTGCCGTCACCACCGCGCAGAGCATCTACGCCGTCAAGGGGCAGCAGTCGGACGTGACGGCCCTGCTCGCCTCGCAATACTCCGGCCTCAAGGTCACGCCCGTGGGCCAGACCGGACAACTCATCCTCAGCGGGCCGCAGACGCAGCTCGACGCCGCGCTCGCCCTGCTGGCGCAGGTGGACCGCGCGGCTCCCCCCGCGCAGGCCGGACCCCAGACGGTGCAGCGCGTCTTCCAGCTCGTGAACGCCAGCGCCGAGGAGGTCAAGGCGACGCTGGAGGGCACGCTCGCCCGCGAGGTCACGCCCCAGCAGCCGCCCCTCGCCAACGTGCCCGTGAACGCGACCGACGCGAACGGCAACGCGATCACCGTCACCGTGCCGACGACGGGCACAGGCGGGGCGCAGCCGGAGGCCCAGCCCAGCGCTCAGCCGACGCCCCAGAACAGCAACGCCGCGACGATCATCGCCGACAAGCGCACGAACACGCTGATCGTGCGGGGCACGGCCCAGCAGGTCTCGCAGGTGGCCGAACTCGTGCCGCAGCTCGATCAGGTCGTGCCGCAGATCAACGTGCAGGTCCGCATTCAGGAGATCACCGAGACCGCCGGGCGCACCCTGGGTATGGACTGGAAGGTGGGCTTCGGCGGCTTCAACGTGAGCGTGGGCAGCGGCGGCCTGGGGGCGTCGTTCGACCCGACCCGTAGCCTGGTGGGCTTCAACATCTTCCCCACCCTGACGGCGCTGGAGAATCAGGGTCTCACCAAGCGGGTGTACGACGGCAACCTCACCATGCAGAGCGGCCAGCGGTCGCTGGGCACGGGCACGAGCGCCCAGAACGCCTCCTCGAACGCGGCGGCGAGCATCAAGAGCGGCGGGCGGCTGGAGATCAACATCCCGTCGAGCAGTGGCAACATCATCCGGCAGATCGACTACGGCCTCAACCTCGACTTCTTCGATCCGCAGGTCGCGCCAGACGGCACCGTGAGCCTGCGTGTGCGGGGGCAGGTCAACAACATCGCGGGCACCCTGCCCACGACCACCGTGCCCAACCTGCTCAACTTCACCAACAGCGAGGCCCAGAGCAGCATCACCTTCAAGAGCGGCCAGACCGTGCTGATGAGCGGGTTGCTCGGCACGACCGAATCGAAGACGAACGACGGCGTGCCCTTCCTGAGCAGCCTCCCCATCATCGGTGCCGCCTTCGGGAAGCAGGCCACCAACCGCACGCAGACCCAACTGCTCGTCATCATCACCGGCACCGTCATCAAGTAGAGACACAAGTTGGATAGGAACGCCCTCCATCGTGGGGGCGTCTTCTTTTGATGGAGGGTCGCCAGTCGCCAGGAGGGCAATCTCTATTCCGGCCCGCTTCGTCTGATCAGCCCCCCTCAGCACCCACGGCCCCAACGCTAGATTTCCCCCATGAGGTACTTGACCGCCGGGGAGTCGCACGGGCCGCAACTGACGGCCATCATCGAGGGGGTGCCGTCGCACCTGCCGCTCGGCAAGGGGGACATCGACCCGTGGCTGCGGAGGCGGCAGGGCGGTTACGGGCGGGGCCGCCGCATGGTGATCGAGACGGACGAGGCGCAGATTCTGAGTGGCGTGCGGGCCGGACGGACGACGGGCGCACCCATCACCCTCGCCATCGAAAACAGGGACCACCGCAACTGGACCGAGATCATGTCGCCCGAGCCGGGGGGCGAGCCGCGCAAGAAGGCCCTCACCGACGCCCGCCCCGGCCACGCCGACCTCACGGGCGGCATCAAGTACCGCCACAAGGACCTGCGCGACGTGCTGGAGCGGGCCTCGGCGCGGGAGACGGCGGCGCGGGTGGCGGTCGGGTCGGTGGCGCTCAAGCTCCTCTCCGAACTCGGCGTGGAGGGAGCGAACTACGTCTCCAGCCTCGCGGGCATCGAGACGCGGCAGCCCTTCTCGTGGAAGGCGCTGGAGGCCATCGAGGAGTCCGACCTCCGCACCCCGGACGCGGACGCGGCGGCGCAGATGCGCGAGCGGATCGACCGGGCGAAGAAGGACGGCGACACCCTCGGCGGCATTCTGGAGGTGCGCTTCCGGGGGCTGCCCGTCGGGCTGGGGTCCTTCGTCCACTGGGACCGCAAGCTCGACGGGCGCATCGCGCAGGCGTGCCTGAGCGTGCAGGCGATGAAGGGCGTGGAGATCGGGCGGGCCTTCGAGAACGCGGTGAGGCCCGGCAGCAGTGTCCACGACGCCGTGTTCCGGGACGAGGAGGGCTACCGCCGCGAGACGAACGGGGCGGGCGGCCTGGAGGCGGGCATGACGAACGGCGAGGAACTCATCGTCCGGGTCGCCATGAAGCCCATCGCCACGCTGATGAAGCCGCTCCCGACCGTGAACGTCGTCACGCACGAGGCGTCGGACGCCGCCCGCGAGCGCAGCGACACGACCGCCGTGCCCGCCGCCGGGGTGATCCTCCAGTGCGTGATCGGCTGGGTGCTGGCCGACGCGCTGCTGGAGAAGTTCGGGGGCGATACGCTGCCCGAGCTTCAGGAGCGGGTGGACGCGGCGCGGGCCTACGCGCGGACGTACTGAGGCGCTGTGGGGGGCGGTGTGGGGTCGCTCGTGGAGCAGGTGGAGGCGGGGCTGGCGGCCTACCTCGCGCAGCCGGAGCCGCCCGAGGGTGTGGGTGAGGGTGGAGAGGAAGGGGGGCAGGGTGTGACGGTCACGCTCACGGAGGGGCTTTCCACTAGACTGTCCCCCATGCACGGGTCCGGCCTGATCGAGCGCCCCGTCACGTGGGTGGCGCTGGCGGGCTTCATGGGCACCGGAAAAAGCCGGGTGGGCTGGGAACTCTCGCGGATGCTCGCGCTGCATTTCGTGGACACCGACAAGCTCATCACCCGCGTGGTGGGCAAGACCATCCCCGAGGTCTTCGCGCAGGAGGGCGAGGGCTACTTCCGCGCCTGCGAGCAGGAGGTCGTGCGCCGCGTCACCCGCCTCGATCACGCGGTCGTGAGCCTCGGCGGCGGCACCTTCATCCACGACGCCAACCGCCACATCCTGCTGGAGCGCGGCCCCGTCGTCGTGCTGTGGGCCACGCCGGAGACGGTCTACCAGCGGACCAAGCACAGCGACCGCCCCCTCCTCCAGACCTTCGACCCCCTCTCGCGCATCCGCACGCTGATGGACGAGCGCGAGGAGCACTACCGTCAGGGCACCCTCCACGTCCACAGCGACGGTCGCCCCGCCGAGGAGATCGCCGGGGAGATCGTGGAGCGGTTGTGGGCGTGGTCTGACACGGAGTGGGACGAGGAGGAGAGTGCCGAACCGCAGGAGGCCGAACTCGCCGGGGCTGACCGTGCGGCGGATTGAGGTCGGCGGGTCTCAAGCCTACGCGGTGGAGGTCGGCGCGGGGCTGCTCTCGCAAGTGCGCGTCCCCGAACGGCATATCGCTCTCATCCACCCGGTAGACCTGCCCGCGTCCCTCGTGGAGACGGTGTGGGCGGCCCTCTCCCCCGCCGTCACCGTGCCCGTCCCCGCCCGCGACGACTGCAAGACGCTGGAAATCTTCGCGGACGTGCTCTCGCAGTTGGCAAGGGCGAATCTCCCACGTGATGGGGCGGTCGTGGGTCTCGGCGGCGGCGCAGCGACCGACCTCGCCGGGTTCGTGGCGGCGAGCTACCTGCGCGGGGTCGCCTTCTACACGCTGCCCACCACCCTCCTCGGCATGGTGGACGCGGCGGTGGGCGGGAAGACGGGCGTGAATCTTCCCGAGGGCAAGAACCTCGTCGGCGCGTTCTGGCCCCCCCGCGCGGTGTGGTGCGACACGGACGCGCTGACCACCCTGCCCCCCGCCGTCTTCGCGGAGGGCGCGGCGGAGGCGTACAAGCATGGGTTGATCTCCGACCCGACGTTGCTGCCCCGCGTCCTCTCCCCCGACTTCCGGCCCGGCGGTACTCAATTGGAGGACACCCTCGCGGACGCCATCGCCGTCAAAGCAGGAGTCGTCACGCGCGACCTGACGGAGCGGGGTGAGCGGGCCTTCCTCAACTTCGGGCACACGCTCGCGCACGCGCTGGAGGCCGTGACCGACCATGCGATCACGCACGGGGAAGCCGTCGGGTATGGGATGCACTACGCCGCGCGGCTCTCGCGTGCCCTCGGCGGCGCGGACCTGACCGGACATACCCTCGCCTTCCTGCGCTGGCAGCGGCCCCGGTCCCTTCCCACCCTGACTTTCGAGGACGTGTGGCCCTATATGGCCCGCGATAAGAAAGCCGATGCAGACGGAGTGCGCTTCGTCCTGCTGCATGACCTGGCGAGGCCGTATCTGGCGCGGGTGCCGGGGGACGTACTCCGGCGGGAGTTCGAGGGGTGGCGGGATGAGGTTGCAAAGATTTTGATCCCCGGTTGAGTGTGTAGGGCAAGCGGGGCTTGCCACCCCCCACCCGGCCTCCCCCGCAAGGAGGGAGGAGGAAAAAGACCCTGTGACTCGCCTTGCCTGACCGTTGAGGCGACTTTTGGCACTTGCTTTTGAGCCTTGATCGAACACGGGAGAGGCTTTCGCGTTAGCCTCTGCTTGCCCCTGCTCATCACTCATCACTCACCCCTCATCACTCCCGGAGGTCCGCCCTTGATCCTCGTCCTGAACGGTCCCAACCTCAACCGCCTCGGCCTGCGTGAACCCGGCATGTACGGCGCGCAGACGCTCGAAGACCTCGAACGCCTGTGCGAGGGCTGGGGGGCCGAACTCGGCCTCACCGTCGCCTGCCGCCAGAGCAACTTCGAGGGCCAGCTTCTCGAATGGGTCCACGAGGCGCAGACGAACGGCTTTTCGGGCATCGTGATCAATCCCGGTGCCCTGACCCACTACTCCTACGCGCTGCGAGACGCCATCGCCTCGCAGCCCCTGCCCGTCGTGGAGGTCCACATCACCAACGTGGACGCGCGGGAGGCGTTCCGGCACGCCTCCGTCACCGCCCCCGTGTGCCGGGGCAAGATCAGCGGCCTGGGCTTTCTCGGCTACCGCCTAGCGATGGAGGCCCTGACGGAGAGCGCCCTGTGACGTGGCGGCCCTATGCGGCCCGGCCTGAAAGCACCGTCACGGGCACCCTGTTGGAGTGGGAGGGCGTGGAGGACGCCAACCATGCCCCGCGCACCCTGCTCGCCTGGCTGCCACCCTCCTACGAGCGCGAGCCGGAACGCCGCTACCCCGTCGTCTACTTCCACGACGGGCAGAACGTCTTCGACGCGGCGACCAACCCCTTCGGCTCCGAGTGGGAGGCGGACGAGACGCTGACGCGAGTGGCGGCACGGGGCGTGGAGGCCATCGCAATCGGCATTCCCCACGGTGGCGAGCGGCGCTTCCACGAGTACAGCACGTCGCCCAATCCCCAGTTCCCGGAGGAGGGCGGTGGGGGCGCGGACGCCTATCTCGCTTTCCTGACGAAGACGGTGAAGCCGCTCATGGACGGCAGCTTACGAACTCTGCCCGACGTAGAACACACCACCCTGATCGGCTCCAGCATGGGCGGGCTGATCAGCCTTTACGCCCTCCTGACCCGCCCGGACGTGTTCGGGAGCGCCGGGGTGATGAGTCCCGCCTTCTGGGCCTGCCCCGGCGACGCCGAGCGGCTCGTGCGCGTCAGCCCTCCCCCCACCGGGCGCGTGTGGCTGGACGTGGGCGGACGGGAGAGCACCGAGCGGCCCGAGCGGTCGCGCGCCTACTGGGACGACGCCCACGCCATGCGCGACCTGCTGCTCGAAAAGGGCATGGGCGAGAGATTGCACTTTGTGGCCGACCCGGAGGGAGAGCACCACGAGCGCGCGTGGGCGGGGAGGCTGCCGGGGGCGCTGGAGTTCTTGCTGGGCGTGAGCTAGAGGAAATGACCCCAGAACGGGATGGCCGAGAAATCCTGTTCCGGGTACTGGGGCAAGTCCCGAAGAGGAGAGCTTTGCAAGAGCTTTGCAAGAGTTTTGCGTGCTCCTCCTCGAACTTGGCTGGTGAATTGTAGGCACAAGGGTCTATCACGAGGTCAAGATGGTCGTTCAAAAGGGCACCATATAGGTCGTGTGCCCAAACGATGATGTCCGATCCCATGACGGAGAGGCATACACTCTGCTGTCCCCGCTGTGGCAAAAGGAAACGGTGGGCATAGAGGGGGACGAGTTGTGGGGCCGCTCGCGTCACCCCGAGAATCTTTCCTGCCGCCTCACTTGAAGGCATTTCCCAGGGGTCGGTGTGCCATTCCCCCCACTCGTCCGTCCACCACCAGGGACGTTCCGTGCCGTCAAGAAGTCCCGTTGCGGGCCAGTTCAAGCGGTCAGCCACCCTCAGGTCATCAGCCCGCCAGTTCATGAAACCGTCCCGCTCAAACACTTCGATCATGTCGCCGTCGCGGAAGCCCGAAACCAGTTGTGGCCGATCCGGCGTGCCGAGGAGTTGCAGGAACAGTCGGTAATCCCACGGGAACTCCAGCCCCCAGCGTTTTTCCAGCGCCGTGACCTGCGCCTCCGTGTAGGGCTGCCATCTCGTGCCCTGGTACCAGTCGGTGACAGTATGTCCGGGACTGGGGTATGTTCCCGGCAAGAACTCCGGCTCATGCCCGGTCCAGAAACGCTCGGACTCCACCTTGAACCAGCACAAGAACTCGCGCAACCCGGCTTCGGTCATCCGGCTCAGCTTACGTGGTAGCTCACAGAGCTTGCCCCCCTCCCCCCTCCTCTGCTACCCTGGCCTTTAGTGTCTCGTGCTTGGTAGGGCCGAGGCGACCGGGAGGCACCCGGACACGCACGCAGCACCTGTCCCCCAAGGTCGCGGGGCGTGTCGCAGCCAAATCCCCACACACGAGGCAAGACGGTGAAAACCTACATTCCCAAGAACGACGAGCAGAACTGGATCGTGGTGGACGCGGCGAACATCCCGCTGGGCCGCCTCGCCACCCTGATCGCCAGCCGCATCCGTGGCAAGCACCGCCCCGACTTCACGCCCAACGTGATTCAGGGCGACTTCGTGGTCGTGCTGAACGCCGAGAAGGTCGTGCTGACCGGTGGCAAGCTCGACACCAAGGTGTACACCCGCTACACGGGCTACCAGGGTGGCCTGAAGACCGAGACGGCGCGCCAGGCGCTCGCCAAGCACCCCGAGCGCGTGATCGAGCACGCCGTCTTCGGCATGCTGCCCAAGGGCCGCCAGGGACGCGCGATGCATGGCCGCCTGAAGGTCTACGCGGGCGAGACCCACCCCCACGCAGCTCAGAAGCCCCAGCGGCTTGAGGTTCGGTAAGTATGGCGATTGAACAGTTCTACGGCACGGGCCGCCGCAAGGCCGCCGTCGCCCGCGTGTTCCTGCGCGCCGGCGAGGGCAAGATCATCGTGAACGGCAAGGAGTTCCAGACCTACTTCCGTGGGCTGCTGCGCGCCGTCCACGCCCTCCAGGGCTTCCGCGAGACGGGCACGGCGGGCCGCTTCGACGCCGTGATCACCGTGACGGGCGGCGGCCCCAGCGGTCAGGCCGACGCGATCAAGCTCGGCATCGCCCGCGCGCTGCTGAAGGTCAACCCCGACTTCCGCGCCCAGCTCAAGCCCCGTGGTCTGCTGACCCGCGACCCCCGCGAGGTGGAGAGCAAGAAGTACGGCCTCAAGAAGGCCCGCCGCGCGCCCCAGTTCAGCAAGCGCTGAGCGAGCACGGCGAACGCAGACCCCCTCCCCAGTGGAGGGGGTTCTTTTTCTGGCTCGACTCTTCAACTTTATCAAAAGCTCATACTTCTTTCGGCAAGCACATTTGCGCTCATGACCTCCACACCACCTGCCTAAGCTGGGCACGTATGCAAATCTTGAAACGCTCCGCCCCCGCCGTCCTCCTGCTCAGTGGCTTCCTGACGGCCTGCACCGAGACGCCCACGCCCACGCCCACCTCCATCAACGGTACGGTCAGCGGGTGGAGTGCCGGGGCAGGTACGGTGAGCGCCCAAGAGGGGACGACGACCCTGAGCAGCGCGGCCCTGAACGCGAACGGCACCTTCCAACTGGCCCTCCCGGCGGCGAGCGCGATTACGCCGTACCTGTTCTCGGTCGAGAACTTCACCTACAACGACTCGGGATGCAGCGGCAGCCTGACGGTCAGTGACCAGAACGCGAAGGTCTACCCGGTGGGAAGCCTGACAGCCACTGCCGGAGGCAGCAGCCGGACCATCCTGGCGCGGACTTATACCCAGACTTCGACCAACACTCAAACGACGATCACCTTTGATGGCCGCGTGTGGGTGTACGCCGACCGCGATGTGAACCTCAGTGGAAGCGTGAACTGCACGGACACGGTAGAAGGCGTGACTGTAACGAGCACGCTGTCTCAGAACGCCCGCCTCCACACGGGCTGGAACATCCTGAAGAGTAGCGCCGTCGTGACGGCCAACGGGGCGACGAGCAGCGGCACCATCAGCCTCAGCTTGACAAACACCTCGGACACCGCCTCGACTTGGACAGAGGAGACTGCCTCCCCCCTGAGCCTCACCAAGCTCAGCATCCGCCAGACCGCGCTCCTCAAGAGCCTGGAGAAGCACAATTCGCTCCTGAAGTAAGCCTGACGGGCACTACCCGCCGCGCCTCTCGTCGTTGAGGCGCGGCGGCCTTTTCATTTCTCCTGTCCACCCGCCGCTCTACACTCGGCGGCGATGACTGGGCCGCTGGTGGAACTGAGGGACGTGACGGTCCGCGCGGGCGGGCGCGTGCTGCTGGAGGAGGTGAACCTGTGCCTGGGACACGGCGAGGCCCTGCGACTGGCTGGGCCGAACGGCGGCGGCAAGACGACCCTGCTGCGCCTACTAGCGGGCGAGGTGGCACCCGTGAGCGGGGCGCGCATTTACCATCTGGGAAACGGGACGCAATGGTCGGCGGTGCGGGCGCGACGTACCCTGTCGGTGGTCGGGCCGGACGCGGAAGCCTTCTACCTGACGCGGGAGTGGGCGCAGACAGCGCGGGACGTGCTGCTGGCGGGATTCGAGGGCGACACGCTGCGGCTGTGGGACCCTACGCCGGGGGCGGTGGCGCGGCTGGAGGAGGTCGCGGCGCTGACGGGCGTGGGGCCGCTGCTGGACCGCGACTTCCGCACCCTCAGCCACGGGCAGCGGCGGCGGGTGGTCCTCGCGCGGGCGCTGATGCCGAGTCCAGAGGCCATCCTCCTCGACGAGTTCACCGATGGGTTGAGCGGGCGGGCGAGGGCCGAACTGGGCGACGTGCTGACGCGGGTGTATGGGGCGGGTGTGGCGGTCGTCCTCGCCACCCACAGGCCGGAGGAAGCCCCTTCCCTTCCCTGGCGGACGCTGCACGTTAGGGAAGGGAGAGTGACGGCGGATGGAGAGACAGGCCACACGTCGGACACGGGTACTCCCCTTCCCTCCCCTCCCGGTTCCGGCGACCTCGTGCGGTTGCGGGACGTGCGGGTGTACCGCAACGGGCATCTCGCCCTCGGGCCGCTGGACTGGACGTGGGAGGCCGGACAACACTGGCTCGTGACGGGCGAAAACGGCAGCGGCAAGAGCACCCTGGCGCGGCTGATCGCCGGGGAGCTTCATGCGGCATTTGGCGGCACAGTGGAGCGGCCCTACCTCCCCCGCGACCTGCTGACCGAGCGGCGGCGCACGCTAGGGCTGGTCGGTGCGGAGGTCGGCATCCGCCAGCGGCGCGCGTGGACGGGACAGGACGTGATCGGGAGCGCGTGGGGCGGCACGGAGGGCTTCAGCCCGGACCTCACGCCGGAGCAAGCCGGGCGGGTGAACACGCTGGCCGCCCACCTCGGTCTCACCGACCTTCTGGACAGAAATGCCGAGACGCTCTCGCAGGGGCAACTGCGCCGCCTGCTCCTCGCCCGCGCGGTCGCACATCAACCACGCCTGCTCATCCTCGACGAGGGGCTGGACTTTCTGGACACCGTGGCCCGCGCCCGCTTCCTCACCCTGCTGCCGGACCTCGCCCGCAATGGCACGCACATCCTGGTCATCGCGCACCGGGAGACGGACGCGCCGCACGGTCTCACGCATCACCTCCATCTGGAGGGCGGGCGGGTGGCGTTCAGCCGACCTCTGGAGGGGGCAGTCAGCGGCCAGCTTCCAGCGACCGGCACAGTCCCCAGTTATCCCTCCGACGATTGACCCGCCAGCCTTTCCTCCAACCGGTCGGCCAGCGCGTCCAGATACGCTCCCAGCTCCTCGGGGGAGGCGACCTGCTCGTGGGCGTGGCGGGCGAGGAGGGGCAGGGTGCCGACCTGAACGGCGTGCCCGGCGAGTTCGAACATCGCCTCGTCGTTGTCGCTGTCACCGAAGACGACGGTGCGCTCCAGCGGGATGTTCAGCGCCTCCGCGATCAGGGTGAGGGCCGCGCCCTTGTGCGCGCCGACCGGGGTAACGGTCAGGAAGTGGTCGTAGGGGGGCTGGGCACCCGTCAGCACGAGGCCGGGGTGCTTGCCGCGCAGACGGGTGGCGAAGTCACTCACGCCGGGGTGGTAGAAGCCGACCTTGAGCACGCCCTCGGTGGGGGCCTCGGCGAGCGGGCGGTAGGAGCGGTGGCGCATCCACGGCTCCGGCTCGCGGCCCGGCGGAAGGTCGATGTAGAGCTGGTCGGGCGTGAAGACGACCACGCGGGCATCCTCCAGCTCGTGCGCCAGCACCGCCTCCAGTTCGCCCGCCGTGAAGTGGGCCTGGGTGTGCAGTTCCTCGCCGATCTCGATGCGCCCACCGTTGTTGGTCGCCACTGCGTCGGGCTGCACGGCGTCGCGCACCTGCCGGGGAGGGGTGTCGCGGCCCGTGATGATCGCCACGCGCACGCCCCCCTCCCGCAGCCGCGCCAGCGCCGCCACGCTCGCCCCCGGCACCTCGCGGCCCTGGTCGGGCAGCAGGGTCCCGTCGAGGTCGAAGGCGAGGAGCAGCGGCAGATCGGCGGGGGGAAGGCGGGGAGGCGTCGTCACGCGGGGCAGCCTAGCAAGGCCCGCGCGGGGGGGAAGGTGAGGCGGGAGCGGTCAGCCGTCAGCTTTCAGCAGAAGACCTTTGTGAACCGCAAAGCGAAACCGCCCACCGACGGGGGCGGGCGGCCACGGACAGAGGCGGCTTTACTCGCCCAGCGTCTCGACGGGCGTGAAGTCGCTCTCCCCGGCCACGTCGTTCCGGGCGGCAGTGGGAGCGGCGGCGGCTTTGGTGCGGGCGGCGTCCTTCATCACGCGGCTGCGGTCGCTCTTGATGCGGGCGGCGCGGCCACGCAGTTCGCGCAGGTAGTACAGCTTGGCGCGGCGCACCTTGCCGCGCTCCAGCACCGTGACCTTCGCCAGCAGCGGGCTGCTGTAGGGGAAGACGCGCTCGACGCCCTCGCCGAAGCTGATCTTGCGGACGGTGAAGCTCCTGCGGCTGCCCGTGCCGTTGATGGCGATGACCACGCCCTCGAACGCCTGGTTGCGGGTGCGGGTGCCCTCCACCACCTTCGTCTCGACGCGCACGGTGTCGCCCGGCTGGAAGTCGGGGTGTTCGGTCTTGATGTGCGGCTGCTCGACGGCGCGCAGGATCGCACCACGGTTCACTTTGACGGCACTTTGCATTTCTCTTCGCTCCTTGCGCCAGCGGACCGTCCCACCTCCCGCTTCCTGCGGGCAGAGACGTTCTTGGCCTGGTGTGGGACGCCCGGCTTCGCGCGGGGCCAACCTGGGGAGTATAGGGGGTCCGCGAGTGGCGCTCAAGGGGCCGGAGGGGCCGGAGCGTCCGGCCAGATGGGGACGACCACCGATCCATCACGTTCCTCACACGGGTCTCGGGGCACCATGCCCCTATGGACGACTCGGTGGAGAGACGCGACGCCCTGCTGGAAGACGCGCGGCGGGCGGCAGTCGAACACCGTCACCGGGTGGCGGAGGCGCGGGCGCGGGAACACGTGGGCGCGGCGGGCTGGGCGCAGACGAGCACGCTGGAGGCGATCATCCGGGCGGGGCGCGAGGGCACGGCGGCGACGGACGCGCTGCGGCAGGTCGTGCGGCTGACGACCGAGCAGGTGCGGACGCTGCCGCTCTCGGCTCCCGGCGGGGCGCGGGAGGCCCAGGCCCACGCCCTGTCCGAGATCGTCCAGAGCGGCGAGGAGCAGATCAGCGCCGCCGAGGCGCTCGACGAACTGGTGCGCCACGCCCTGGACGACGTGGCCCGGACGCCGACGAGTCAGGTGAGCGTGAGCACGCTCCAGCGCATCCACGAGCGGGTCCAGGCGCAGGTCGCGGCCCTCACGACCATCGTCGGCTCGGCCCGCGCACAGGCGGACACCCTCGAACAGATCACCCGCCTGGAACGGGTCAGCGCCGAGCATCAGGAGCGGGTGGAGGCCCTGCGGCAACTCGGCGCGCGCGAGGAGGTGCAGGCCCTCGGGGAGGTCGGGCAGGAGATCGTGGAGCGCATCGCCGAGATCGATCAGGCGACCTCCCACCAGCTCGGTGCCCTGGAGCGCATCGGGGAGGCCGTGGTCCAGAAGGTGGCCGACACGGGGGCCAGCCCCTCCGAGCAGATTCAGGCCCTCGAAGACCTCGCCCACGCCGTACAGGACAAGGCTGACGAACTGCGTGGACGTTGAGCGGCGGTTCCCGACCTCCCCCCACTCCGTTTGTCGTCACCCACCACCCGCAGTGGTCAATGCAGCCCCCAATCTCGCCTCCGGGCACGGTGGGAACGCTTGAGCGGGCGTACAATTTGGGGCGTGAGAGACGCCGCCTTCGACGTGCTGGACCTGGGACTCGTGCCCTACCGGGGGGCGTGGGACCTGCAACGGGCGCACCACGCGCGGGTCGCGGCGGGCGGGCGGCCCACCCTGCTCCTCGTCGAGCATCCGCCCGTCCTCACGCTGGGGCGCAAGGCGCGCGAGGGCACGAACATCGTCGTGACGCGCGAATACCTGGCCTCCCAGGGCATCGAGGTGCTGGAGGTCGAGCGCGGCGGCGACGTGACGTACCACGGCCCCGGCCAGCTCGTCGCCTACGCGATCTTCCCTGTGGGGCGGCGGGTGCAGGACTTCCTGCGGCTGCTGGAGCGGGCGGTCATCCTCACGCTTCATGACCTCGGCCTGCCCGACGCGCGGCCCAATCCGGGCTACGCGGGCGTGTACGTGGACCCTCGAACGGTGAACGGGCGCGAGTACGAGCAGAAGATCGCGTCCTTCGGGGTGGCGGTGCAGCGGAATGTCGCCCTGCACGGCCTGGCGTTGAACGTCACCACGAATCTCGATCACTTCGACCTCATCGTGCCCTGCGGCCTGAGCGGAACGCAGATGACGAGCGTGACGCGGGAATACACGCTACGCGGCATGGGCCGGACGGCGAGCATGGACGAGGTGAGGGCGGCCCTCACCCGCGCCTTCCACACCACCTTCGAGAAGTACGACTGGACGCTGCCCGAGCTGGCGGCGGGGAGCAACGCATGACCCAGCAGGAACCCAGATTCGTCAAGAACGGCATCTACCGCAAGGACAGCGTGCCCGTGCGCGAGAAGAAGCCCGAGTGGCTGAAAGTCACCATCCCCACCGGGCAGGTCTTCGGAGAGGTCCGCAAGATCGTCAAGGAACACCGCCTGCATACCGTCTGCGAGGAGGCGATGTGCCCCAACATCGGGGAATGCTGGAGCCGGGGCACGGCCACCTTCATGCTGATGGGCCACATCTGCACCCGCGCCTGCCGCTTCTGCGCGGTGGACACCGGCAACCCGATGGGCAAGCTGGACCTTGACGAACCGGCGGGCGTGGCCGACTCCGTGCGCCTGATGGGCCTGAAGTACGTCGTGCTGACCTCCGTGGACCGCGACGACCTGCCCGACGGCGGCGCGTACCACTTCGCCAAGACGGTGCAGGCGATCAAGCGCGTGAACCCCGAGACGAGAGTGGAGGCTCTGACGCCCGACTTCGGCGGCAACCCGCATTGCGTGGACCTCGTGCTGGAGAGCGGCGTGGACGTGTACGCGCAGAACCTGGAGACGGTACGCCGCCTGACCCATCCGGTGCGCGACATCCGGGCGAGCTATGACCAGACCTTGAAAGTCTTGCGGCACGCCAAGCAGGCCCGCCCCGACGTGATCACCAAGACCTCGATCATGCTGGGCCTCGGCGAGATGCGCGAGGAGGTCCGGCAGGCGATGGAGGACTGCCGCGCGCATGGCGTGGATGTCATTACCTTCGGCCAGTACCTGCGCCCGACGATGCACCACCTCCCCGTCGAGCGGTACGTCACGCCCGCCGAGTTCGACGAGATCAGGGAGGAGGGCCTGAGCCTGGGTTTCCTGGAAGTCGTCTCCGGTCCGCTCGTGCGCTCGTCGTACAAGGCCGAGCAGGTCTTGATGGACCGCCCGAGCAGGCTGCCGGAGCATCTGGCGCACCTGGAGGCGGGGAGCGAACTCAGCCTGATCTGAATGTTGGAGTGGGAGGGGCTGGGGCTAGTGGGCTTCAGCCCCTCGTCTCTGTTTCCCTGCGCGCCATCCGCTCAAATGCGCTCGGCCTCCGCCGACTCTCCCACGCGCGGATGACGATCTGGACGTTCATTTCCAGCGGCTGAGTCGAGTCCACCTCATCGTACACGCCGAAGCTGTGGACCGTCCCAAAGTCGCGCCGCGTGTCGCCGGGACGACGGTCTCCCCGCGCAAGTTCACGCCGCTCCAGCTCGGGCAACGGGCAGTGCAACCCCACGAAGAACACGTTGAAAGGTCCCAGCACCTCCACCAGTCGGTCCATCCCCTCCCGCGACTCGACGATGGAATCCACCACGAGGTTGTTGCCCGCCGAGAGCAGCGCGGGCAGGCAGCGGAAGAAGCCCTCGAAGACCTGTGGGCGCAGATTCGTCCAGGCGAAGGGGCCGCCCTCATCTCCCCGACCCGGCAGCATGTCCGTGTCGAACAGGAAGAAGTCAGGCGAGAAGCGGAGGAACGGCTGACCCAGACTCGCCTGCAAGGCCCGGCAGAGCGTGGACTTCCCCGCGCTGGACGCCCCGTTGACGAGAATGAGCTTTCCGGCGGGCGGCGGTTCGGCCATACGAACGACAATATCCACCACAGGCTGCTGTTACAGCTTCCGCCAGACGCCCACCCGTCCAAAGTTAGAAACGAGAAAACCCCGTCTCTCACGGGGCCTCTTTCTTGGTACGGAAGGGCAGATTTGAACTGCCGACCTCACGCTTATCAGGCGTGCGCTCTAACCAACTGAGCTACTCCCGTGTATCACCCGTCCCTTCGGACAAGCGGGTGACACTCTAGCAGCGGGCATGGGGAGTGTCAACGCCCGGCTCAAGCCTCAGCCCGGCACCACCCGCACGCCGCGCCAGAAGGCCACGCGCCCCCCGATCTGCCGGGCGGCGTCCTTCGGCTCGGGGTAGAACCACGCGGCGTCGGGGTTGGTCTGGCCGCCTACCTCCAGCGTGTGATAGCTCGCCGTGCCCTTCCACGGGCAGACAGTGTGGGTGGCGCTGGGGCGCAGGTAGGCGGGATTCACGCTCGCCGCCGGGAAGTAGTGGTTGCCCTCCACGACCACGGTGTCGTCCGACTCGGCAATGACCTGCCCGTTCCAGAGTGCTTTCATGCCTCATCGTACGCCGAGGGGTGAACCGTTGCCCAATTGACAGCCCCCTCCGCGTGAGGGCCAAATAGAGGACACATGAAACCCCTTCAACTGGTGGGGCGCGTGAGCGCCTTGACGGCCCTGACGCTTTCGCTCTCGGCGTGCGGCCTGTTCAACCCCCCGGCGGCGGATACCCGCGACTGGCGCGACGAGGTGATCTACTTCGCCATGACCGACCGCTTCGCCAACGGGAACCCGGCGAACGACAACGGGAGCAATCAGACGACGGGCGACGCTGCCGACCGCACCAATCCCCTCGGCTGGCACGGCGGCGACTTCGCGGGCCTGAAGACGAAGATCGAGGAGGGGTACTTCAAGCGGATGGGCTTCACGGCGTTGTGGATCACGCCGGTCGTGCTTCAAGTGCCCGCCATCCCCGTCAACGACGGCCCGAATCAGGGCAAGGCGTTCGCCGGGTATCACGGCTACTGGGCCGAGGACTTCTTCAAGGTGGACCCCCACCTCGGCACGCTCTCCGAGTACAAGGCGTTGATCGACACGGCGCACCGGAACGGCATCAAGGTCATTCAGGACATTGTGGTGAATCATGCGGGCTACAACGCCACGCTCACGAAGACGAACCCCGAGCAGTTCCACACCGACGCCGAGTGCGCGGCGAGCACGAACAAGGAGGTGGACTGCCCGCTGGCGGGTCTGCCCGACTTCAAGCAGGAATTGCCCGAGGTGACGAAGTCCCTCAACGATTTCGTGACGTACTGGCGCACCGAGACGGGCATCGACGGCCTGCGGCTGGACACGATGAAGCATGTGCCCGACAGCTACTGGACGCAGTTCTTCGCGGCGGGCGGGGCGGGCGACGCCTCCAAAATCTGGTCGGTCGGCGAGGTGTTCGACGGCAACCCGGCGCGGCTGGCGCACTTCATGAATGACCTCGGCTCGCCCAGCGTGTTCGACTTCGCGCTGTACTACGGGATCAAGGACCAGCTTTCCAGCGCGGGCGGCGACCTCGGGCGGATCGCGGACGTGTTCGCGCAAGACGGCGTGTACGAGGACCCCACCCGCCTGACGACCTTCGTGGACAACCACGACGTGCGGCGCTTCGTCAGCGAGGTGACGGAGCGGGGCGGCACGGCGGCGCAGGCGGCGGAACGGCTGGACCTCGCGCTGAGCCTGATCTACACCTCGCGCGGCACGCCGAGCGTGTGGCAGGGCACCGAGATCGCGCAGCCGGGCCTCGGCGATCCCTACAACTACGTGCTGGGGCAGGGCAACCGCGAGGACATGAACTTCGCGGCGCTGGCGGGAAGTACGCTGGACGAGCGAATCGGGGCGTTGGCGAGCGCGCGGGCCAAGTACCGGGTCCTCACGCGCGGCGCGCAGCAGGAGTTGTGGCGTCCCAGTGCCGCCGGGTCTGGGGGAGGCGCATCCATCCTCGCTTACCGCCGGGTGGCGACGGACGCGCAGGGCGGGCAGCCCGTCGTCGTCGTGATGAACAACGGGGATACGCCCGTGGACCTCTCCACGGTGAGCGGTGGTGGCATTCCGTTGCTGGGCACCTTCGGGGCGGGGGCACTCACCGAAATCACCGGACGTACTTCAACCCTGAGCGTCAGCGACGGCAAGCTCGTCGGCACAGTCCCGGCCAGGAGCGCCCTCGCGGTGGCGGCCCCGGCGGGCAGTGGTGGAGCGGGAACCGTGAACCCCAGCCTCCCCGAAGTCACGAACCTCGCGGCCCGGCCCGGTGACAGCGCCGTGCAACTGACGTGGACGGCGAGCACGGACGCCAGCGTGACCGGCTACCGCATCTACGCCCGGACGGGTGGCGGGCAGGAGCGCCTGCTCAACTTCGCGCCGCTGGCGAAGGATCAGACGACCTACCTCGCCGCCGGAGTGACGAACGACGCGCAGACGACCTTCCGGGTAGTCACGGTGGACGCGCAGGGGGCCGAGAGCCGGGGCGCGAGCGTGACCGCCACGCCGAGCGCGTCGAACACTGTCACCGTGACTGTCACCGTGGACGCCCGCAACCAGGGCAACGGCCCCATCGAGCTGCGGCGTTTCGACACCGGCTCGCAGGTCGAGTACCCCATGACGCAGACCAGCCGGGGCATCTGGAAGACGGACATCACGCTCCCCCTCTTCCGCGAGATCAAGTTCAAGTTCGGCAACGACGGCCCCGGCGCGAAGAACAGCGGCTACGAGGGGCCGGGCAAGGCCGACCGCGCCTACGTGGTGGGGACGAACAACAACGCCTACAGCGGCACCTTCGAGTTCATCGACGAACCCGTCCCGCCCGCCATCGAGGGGACGGTGACGGGCGCGGGCGGGGCCCTCTCCGGTGCCCTCGTCACCGCGACGACCGCCGACCCGAACAAGAACTATGCCCTCACCTTCGCGGACGGCTCGTATACCCTCTTCGCCCCGGCGGGCGCGCAGACGCTGGGGGCGACGGCGGAGGGCTACGCGGAGGCGACCCAGGCGGCGACCTCGCCGGGGACCGGGGTCAACTTCGCCCTCACGCGCGCTGCCGGGGGCGGCACGGTCGTCGGCAAGTACACGGTGGACGGCGACCTGGGCGATTGGACGGCCCCGAAAGCCGGCGCGCAGAGTCCGAACGCCGGGGTGTTCGGCCCGGATAACAACTGGCTGACCCTCCTCGCCGACAGCGACGACCAGTATCTCTACCTGGGCTATACGTACCGGGTGGCGGGGAACAGCGCCCTCCTCTACCTCGACACGGGGGCGGGCGGCGCGGCGCAGGCCGACGGCTTCGAGGCGTGGAAGCAGGCGGCGACCTTCGGCGGGGGCATGGCGGGGGCCGACGCCTTCGTGGCCCGCTACGAGAACCAGCCCGCGCAACTGCGGCTCGTGCAGAGCGACACCGCCGTTCCCGAGGTCGCCACAACCGCCTACACGGTCGCCACGGGCGGCACGCTGCCCACCCAGACGGTCGAGCTGGCGATTCCCTGGTCGGCCCTCGGCCTGAGCGGGCGGCCTACGGCGGGCGTGAACGTGGTGGGCGGCATCTTCGGCGGGGCGGGCTACGGCGCGGGCGACATCATCCCCGACGCGGGCAGCACCCCGGCGGGCGCGAACACCATCGGGACGGAGGCGGAGCAGAGGCGGGCGACCTTCACCGCACCGCTGAACGTTCCCTGAGCGTTTAGACTGCGGGGCGACGCGGGAGGCTTCCACGCCGGGGCCTCCCGCCGCCTCTTGCCGCCTGAGCTGACACAGGGCTGACGTGAGGGCGCACAATCGGAGGGGATTGTTATGGTGCTGTCAAGATTCATGCCGAAAAACCCGCAGTTCAGCGCGAAGTTCGCCGAGGCTGCACGCAACGCGCACGCGACTGCCCAGGCCCTCGTGGACCTGCTGGAGAACTACACCGACGTGGAACGCAAGGTGCAGCGGGTCCGCGACCTCGAACACGAGGGCGACCGCCTCACGGGCGAGATCACGAACCTGCTCGCCGCGTCGTTCATCGTGCCCTTCGACCGGGAGGACATCATCGCCCTGAACGACGAACTCGACGACCTCGTGGACGACATGGAGGACGCCGCCCGCAAACTCAGCCTGTACGGGGTCGAGCGTCCGTTGCCGCAGATGGCGCAGCTCGCCCGCGTGGTCGAGCGGCAGTGTGCCCTCCTCGCCCAGGGGATGCCTCTCATCGAGGACACCGGGCGGATCGGGGAACTCGCCGCGCTGGCAAAGCAGATTCGCACGCTGGAGGACGAGGGAGACACCATCTCCGACGAGGTGCAGCGCACGCTCTATCAGGGCGTGACGGACGTGCCCGGCATGATCCGGGCGATGCGCGGCGGCGAGATCGTGAACCTGATCGAGGACGCCTCCGACCAGGCGCAGCGGGTGGCGAAGACCGTCGAGAGCATCCTGCTCAAGAACGCGTGAGCGGGAGCGTCTGAGCCAGATGGAACCCGCCCTGATCGGTTTTGTCGTCATCGTCGCGCTCGCGCTGGCGTTCGACTTCATCAACGGCTTTCACGACACCGCGAACGCCATCGCCACCTCGGTCGCCACCAAGGTGCTGACGCCCGCACAGGCCATCGCGATGGCCGCGATTCTCAACGTGGTCGGCGCGCTGACGGGCACCGCCGTCGCCAAGACCATCGCCACCGACATCGTGCCGCAGGACTTCGCCACCCTGCAACTCACGGGCGCGGCGCTGCTGAGCGCGATCATCTGGAACCTCTACACGTGGTGGAAGGGACTGCCCTCCTCGTCGAGCCACGCGCTGATCTTCAGCCTCGTCGGGGCGGGCGTCGCCTCGGGCGGCTGGGGCATCATCGTTCCGAGGGGCGTGCAGAAGACGCTGACGGGCCTCTTCACCAGCCCGGCCCTCGGCTTCCTCGTGCCGATCCTGCTGATGGCGCTGCTCTCCTGGGTGGTGCTGCGCTTCCTGCGGCCCCGCACTGTGACGCGCACCTTCCGCTGGCTCCAGATCGGCTCGGCGGCGTTCATGGCCTTTTCCCACGGCGGCAACGACGCGCAAAAGGCCATGGGGATCATGACCTTCGCCCTGAGCGCCTACCTGGGCGCGGCGGTGGACGTGGTGCCCCTGTGGGTCATCCTCGCCGCCGCCACCGCGATGGGGCTGGGGACGGCGGTGGGCGGCTGGCGCATCATCAAGACGATGGGCTTCAAGGTCGTGGACCTCAAACCCGTGGACGGCTTCGTGGCCGAGGCGAGCGCCGCCGCCGTCATCACCGCCGCGACCCACTTCGGCATCCCGGTCAGCACCACCCACACCATCAGCACCTCGATCATGGGCGTGGGCACCACGAAGGGCTTTCGCAAGGTCAAGTGGCAGGTCGCCGGGCGCATCGTGAGCGCGTGGGTGTTCACGATCCCGACGTGCATTGTGCTGGGATGGGTGTTGCACAAGGTGATCCTGGCGGTGGGGTAGGGCGGGGAGCGGTCAGCTTTCAGCCGTCAGCAATCAGCCGTCAGCAGGTGGGGACACCCGGTGGGAAGGGGCGTCCTCTTCTGTTTCCCCCGGTAGATGAAGAGCCGACCGCCGCAGCTACGCCGTGAAGGCTGGAGGTGGATGAGTACACTGCCGGGCATGTTGGCCGCTGTGGTCCTCGTTGTGCTTGCTCTGGCCCGAGCCGTCATGCTGCTGGCGACGCGCTCTGGAAAGACAGCCAGTGGACCGCCGACCAACCGGAACGCCGAGCGGTACTGGGAGCAGAAGGTTCTGGACCAGACGCGCGGCAACCGGGGAGCGATGGAACGCGCCGTCACGGCCAGACGACGGAAACACCCGCGTACCTCCCGTGCGGCCCTGCTGGAAATGGTTCACGACGAGTACGTCCGCGACCGCAACCGCTCCTGATCGTGTCAGCCTCGCACCGTCTCCCGGCTCGACCACAGCTCCACCAGCCCGCGCAGGGTCAGCGTCTCGTCGTAGTGGTCGATCTCACGGCAGATGCCCTCCACGGTGCGGGAAAAGCCCCCGGTGGCGACGGCGACGGCGGGACCTGGCAACTCGGCACGGATGCGGCGCAGCAGGCCGTCCACCATCTCGGCGTACCCGTAGACGAGACCGGATTGCAGGGCGTGGACGGTGTTCTTGCCGATGGCGGTTCTTGGCGCTTCCAACGCGATGCGCGGCAGCTTGGCGGCGCGGGCGAACAGGGCGTCGGCGCTGACCTGCGCACCCGTGGCGAGGACCCCGCCGATGAAGCGCCGTCCGCGCCCGATCACGTCGAAGTTGGTGCTCGTGCCGAAGTCCACGACCACCGCGTATTCGTGCTCGTCCAGATACCGCTCGGCCCCGAAGAGGTTGCTCAACCTGTCCGCCCCGATGGCGTCGGGCTGGTCGAGTTCCACCCGCACGTCGGGAAGGCTCGCCGCGCTGACCTCGAACGGCTCGATGCCGAAGTGCCGCCGCAGCGCGAGCGCGTAGTTCTGCCCGACGGGGGGGGCCACGCTGCTCAGTACGGCGGCGCGGGGATTCGGCGCGCCCGCCAGCGTGAACAGGCCGTGCAGTTGCAGGGCGAGGTCGTCCGGCAGCACGTCGCGGTTGGTCCGCACGCGCCAGGTGTGAATGAGGCGTCGGCTCTCGTCGGCCAGACCCAGGACGGTGCTCGTGTTGCCGATGTCCACGGCGAGGAGGGGAAAGACGGGGGGCACGGGGGCATTATGCAGAAGGCCAACCTCTCCTCGCCTTCTGCCTTCGACTTTCTGGCTACTGAAAGCGGCTCAGGTCCAACCCCACGCTGTACGCGCAGTTCGTGTCGGCTTCCGTGCGGACCAGCAGCTCGATCTTGTCGCTCGCGCCGACGCCGACTTTCAGCGGCTCGAAGTAGTAGACGAGGGTGCCCGTCCACGTGCTTCCCTCCTGCTTGAAATCGTTGACGTAGCTCGTGCGGGCGGGGGCGACGAGCTTGCCGTCAGGTGCCCGGAGCCGGACGAGGTAGGCGCTGCGGGCCTTGTCGGTGGGGAGGCCGCGCACGTTCACGTCCACGCGCAGTTGGCCTTCCGGGAGCCGCTTGCCCGCGAGGTCCGCCCCGAGGGCGTCGGCGGCGCTGAGGTTGCGGAAGTTGTCGCGCGCCTCGACCGCCTGAAAGTACAGTTGGTCGGCCTGCCCGCTCACGGTGACGCTGGCCGGACGGCTGCCCGCCCTGTAATCGGTGGGGGCGGCGAGCCAGTTCTTGAGGCAGGTGTCGCCGCCGTCGAAGACCTTCACGGCCCCGTCCCCCGCGACGAACTTGCCGTCCTTCACATTGAGGTCGAGGGTCTGATAGGTGACGACCGGATCACGGCGGCCATACGCGCCGTCAATGACGTTGCGGGCGGTGGTCTCCTCCAGCTTGGGCACCCACGCGAGGGCCGGGGCGGAGAGCAGCACGGTCAGGGCGAGGAGGATGGGTTTGTGCATAGGGAACCTCATAGCGGGTGGGGGTGACGGGAGGCTGATGGGACGGTCAGGGTGAGCGGTGAGGAGGAGGGGACTTCGCGGGCGGTCATCTTGTCCATCCGTGCTCAGGCCGAGGAAACGCCGCCCACGCCCCTGCTTTTCGTGTCGAAGTCTGACGATTCCACCGGGTCCGAAGAGTGATTTCTCCGCGATTCGCCCCGTGGGAGGAGAGCGAGATGCCCCATCTTCTGCTGAGAGCTGACGGCTGAGAGCTGATGGCTGACCGCTCCCTAATCCTTGAGATACACCACCCGGCACGCCGCCCCCGCCGAGCGGAACTGGGCGGCGGCGGCGCTCGTGAGCACGGCGTCCGTGTAGACCTTCGCATTGGGCGCGATGCGGGGGGCCTGAACACGGGCGGCCTTCACGCGGGTGACGTTCTTGAAGCCGCCGATCTCACCCTCGGACGTGATGTAGGTGTGGAGGCTGCCCTCCTGCACGAGCTGGGAGCTGACGCCGCGCACGAGCACCTCGTCGGGCCACAACCTCACGCCGCCCTCGTCGTACACGAAGCTCGTCATGTCGCGCTGGAAGGCACCGAGGCCGCGCACATCCACGACGACGGTGCAGTTCAGCGGGCGGTCCTCGTTCCCGGCGACCGTGCCGCCACCTCCACCCGCGCGGGCGACCTCACCGCCGCCCGTGCCACCTCCGGCAGGAGTGCCTGTACCGGGGCCAGCGCCGGGCCGACCGGCGGCGGGCGCGTCCCCTGACCCGGCGGGTCCGTCGCCCGTCCCACTCCCGGCACCGCCCCCACGTCCGGCGCTCTCGCCCGGTTCGGGAGTGGTGCCCGCGCCGCTTCCGGCTCCACCCGAGGACTCGCGCGGGGCAGCGGGAGCGGCGGGCGTCGCGCCGTTGCTTCCCGCCGTGCCGCGTGAGGGGGCGTCGGTCTGAGGTCCGGGGCGATCCTCGCCGGGCGTGGCACCGGAACGGGCGGCGGGACTCGCTGTACCCTCCCCCGTTCCGCCCGGTGTTCCGGGTGTCGGCGCGGGGCGGGCGGCCTCGGCAGCCGGAGCGGGGGCAGACCCCGTGCCCGCCGCGCCGCGTGCCTGTCCGCCGGAGGGGGCGGGATCGGCGGGAGCCGGGGCGGACGGGCGGACGGGGGCGGCGGCCTCGGGCGTGGGCGAGGCGGCGGTGGAACCCGCACCGCTCCGCGCGGTCGTGGGCGCGTCGGGAGCCGTCGGGGCGGGCGTGGTCGCCGGACTTCCGGCCCGTCCCGCCACCGCCTCCGCACTCCCCGGCGCGAGGGTGCCGCGCGCGGCTGGGGCCGTCTCCGGGGTCAGTCCCTGGGGGGCACTTTCGGTTCGGGCGGTCGGGCGGGCGGCCTCAGCCTCTCCCGCAGTCGTGGTCGGTGCCGGACTGCGTGATGGAGCGGGAGCTTCCGAAGCGCCGTCCTGGGCGGAGGGCTGCGCGCGGGCGACAGGTTCGCTGGCCTCGCCCGTGTTCGCGCTCGCCGACGCTGTGCGTGAGGGAACAGGTACCGCCTCCCCGCTCCCGCTGGCGGACTGGGAACGGGCAGGAATCCGCGCCACGGCGCTCTCCCCCACCTCACCCGTACTCGCCGTGCCGCGTGCCGGGGCGGGAGCCTCCTCGGCGGTGGCCTCGCCGCGTGCGGGTGCCGCCGTCTCCGTGGTGCTGGCGGGTGCGGCGTCCTCGCGCCGGGGCAGGGCCGTCACGGGTTCGGGGTCCGGGGCGGGCGCGGCGGGGGCAGCGGCCACGGGTTCGGCGGGAGTGTCGTTCGCCGTCGCCTCCGGTTCGGGGTCCAGCGTTCCCTGCCCGGCGGAGGTCGTCGTCTCGGGGGTCAGTTCTGCGGGGGCGGGAGGTGTAACGGCCTCGGCGGCGGGAGTCGGCGACGCCTCGCTCGGAGTGGGCGTCGGGGCAGCGGTCGTGGAGGGCGGGGCTTCGGGCGCACTCGCGGGCCGCGTCGGCTCGGGTGTGCTGGCCGGAGTCGGGGCCTGTGCCTGCGAAACAGAGGGAGCAGGTTGCGCGGCGGGCCGGGTCGCTGCCGGGGCGGGTGTGCGGACGGGAGCTTGTGGCGTCGGCTGTGGCGTTGGCTGCGCGGCCCGAACGGGCGGAGCGGGGGTCGGCGGCGTCTGTGGTCGCGTCTGTGCCTGGGGAGTGGCTGGACGTTGCGGCGGAGTGGGTCGAGGTTGGGGAGACCGAGCCTGAGCAGGAGGTTGAGCTGTCCTCTCCACCCGGCGTGGCGGCGTGACGGGTGGAGTCGGCGTCTCAGCCTCCGCCCTCGGCTCCGGCTCGGGTGGGGGTGCCAGCGTCACAACCTCCAGCGGCGTGCGGCTCGCGGCGTCGGCGGTGCTCAGGCTGGGCGCACGCAGGTCAGGCCGGGCGGCGAGCAGCCCAAGCAGCAGCGCCCCGTGGACGATGAACGTCACCCCGGCGGCGCGTGCCCGGTCGCGGCGCTCCGTACCGTGGGATGGGGTGCCCTGCGGTGGCGTGGGCAGCGTCGTCACTCCCCGCTCACCGTCCGCCGCCCGACCCACTGGCCGTCGCCGCGCGGGTCCCCAGGGCCAGCCGCTCGCCGCCCGCGCGCTTGATCACGTCCATAACCTGCACGACCGTCCCGTAGCTGCCGCGCTCGTCGCCGCGCAGCCCGACCACGCCGCCCGAAGCGCCGAGGAGGGGCCGGAGCTGCCCGCCGAGCCGCGTCAGCGTCGTCTCCGTCCCGTTCAGGAAGACCTTCCCGGCCCGGTCCACGCTCACGATGGGGAGAGCGGGCGTCTCCTGCACGGTGGTGCTCGCACGCGGCAGGTCGAGGGGCAGGGCGTTCTGCCTCGCCCCCAGGCTGCTCGTGAGGAAGAAGAAGATCAGCAGCAGCAGCACCACGTCCACCATCGGCGCGAAGTCGAAGGTCACGGTATCGCCGCCCTCGCGCAGCCGCCGCCTCACCGCTGCACCGGGGACGGGTCGGCCCCGTCGAAGTTCAGCGCCACCTCCGGCACCGTGCGGGCGGAGGTCCCGGCGGGCATGAGACGCGGGGCCAGCCACGCGGGCAGGTCCTCGCGGACGCGCTCGGCCTGTCCGGCGATGCGGTCGGCGCGGGTCCGCAGGGCGTTGCGGGCCACATAGGCGATGATCGCCACGACGAGGCCCGCCGCCGTGTTCACCAGCGCCTCGCTGATGCCCGTGGCGAGCTGCGCGGGCGTGGGCGCGGCGGTGGAGCTGAACACGAGGAAGGAGCGCACCATGCCGACCACCGTGCCCAGCAGCCCCAGCAGCGGCGCGACCTGCGCGGCGGTGCCCAGCGCCGAGAGGCCCGCGTACAGCCGGGCGTCCTCGGCCAGCAGCGCGGCGTTCATGGCCGCCCCCGCCGCGTCCGGCCCCCGGCTCGCCCGCCGCAGGCCCGCACGCAGCACGTTGGCCGCCGGGCTGGGATCGGCGGCCCAGTCCACCTCGGAAAGCGCCGCCGCCGCCCCGCTCTCGGCGGTAATGGCCCGCGCCCGCTCGATCAGCGCCGACGAATCACGGCCCAATCGGGAGAGGACCTGCGCCCGCACAGCGGCGGTGTAGACGACGTACACGGACAGGGCCAGCAGCACCCACAGCAGCGGCCCGGCGGCCCGAATCAGGTCAAGAACATTCATGCACCTCACGGTTAGCACGAGGAGGCGTGGCAAGCGTGAAAAAGGCTGACGGGGCACTCATGGGAGGGGGTGCGTGGTGAGACAGAGACCGCTTTTCACCGGCCCAAAGTCGACGCTTTCCCCTTCTGTTCCCGCGCGCCGCGCACCCCCTCCCGCCTCCCGAATCCTCACCGAAGCACTCGACTTTCCCGTCCCACGCGGGTACAATGGCCGGGTAAGTAGGAATCATTCTCAAGAAGCGGCGCAGTACAGCAGCAAAGGAGTCCCATGACCGACCAGCCCCACCAGATCGCCCAGCACCAGATTGAAATCCGCAATCTTCACGCCAGCGTCGGCGACACGCCCATCCTCAAGGGCATCGACCTGACCGTCCCGCGCGGCGAGCTGCACGCCGTCATGGGGCCGAACGGCAACGGCAAGAGCACCCTCGCCAAAGTCATCGTCGGCGACCCCGAGTACACCGTGACCGAGGGTGAAGTGCTCGTGGACGGCCAGAACATTCTGGAGATGGAACCCGACGAGCGGGCGCGCCTCGGCGTCTTCCTCGCCTTCCAGTACCCGGTCGAGATTCCCGGCGTGACCATCGCCAACTTCCTGCGCCTCGCCATGCAGGCCCGCAAGGCGGAGGGCGAGGAGGTCTCGTTCACCGAGTTCTACGGCAAGCTCCAGAACGCGCTGAAGGTGCTGGAGTGGGACGAGAGCATCGTCGAGCGGTATCTCAACGAGGGCTTCTCCGGCGGCGAGAAGAAGCGCAACGAGATTCTCCAGATGCTGATGCTCGACCCCAACTACATCATTATGGACGAGACCGACTCCGGCCTCGACGTGGACGCCCTGCGGATCGTGGCGCGCGGCGTGAACTCCCTGCGCGGCCCGAACCTCGGTGGCCTCATCATCACCCACTACCAGCGCCTCCTGAACTACATCGTGCCCGACCGGGTTCACATCATCGTGGACGGGCGCGTGGTGCAGTCGGGCGGCCCGGAGCTGGCCCAGAAGCTCGATACGGAAGGGTATGACTGGGTGCGGGAACTGGCGACGGTATAAGCGACGGGCACAGGAGGTTCTATGACGGCCTACTCCATCAAATACGCCAAGGAGAACCTGGAGCGCATCGCTCAGGAGGCGGTGGACAACGACCAGGCCACGTACATCACGCTGGACTCCGGTGAAGCGGTGGTGATCGTACCCAAAGAGCGGTACGAGTCGTGGAACGAGACAGATTACCTGCTGTCCAATCCGGCGAACCGGCGGCACCTCCTGGCCTCCATCGAGCAGTACCGGCAAGGTCAAGTCGTGCGGAAAAGCCTTGAGGAACTGGAAGACGCCGCTCAGTGAACCTCACGTTCACACCCAAAGGTTGGGCGGACTACTTGTGGCTGCAAGCCAATGAGCCGAAGCTGCTCCGTAAGCTCTACCGCCTCCTTGACGAATGCCTCCGCACACCTTTCGAGGGCAGCGGCAAGCCGGAAGCGCTCAAGCACGAATACGCCGGTTTCTGGTCGCGCCGCCTCACCGAAGAGCATCGCCTCATTTACGCTGTAGACCCGGACGCTATCACTGTCATCGCTTGCCGCTCGCACTACGAGTAAGGAGCAACCCAAATGACCATCAACCCCGAAGTAGGCAGCATCAACAACGGCTACGAGTACGGCTGGAGCAACCCCGAGCGGTACGCCGTCAAGGCACCGAAGGGCCTGTCCCGTGAGGTCGTCGAGATGATCTCGAAGGCGAAGGACGAGCCTCAGTGGATGCTCGACTTCCGCCTCAAGGCGCTCGACATCTTCTATTCCAAGGCCATGCCCCAGTGGGGCGCGGACCTGAGCGGCCTCGATCTGGACGAGATTTACTACTACATCAAGCCGGAAGGCTTCAACGCGCGCTCGTGGGACGACGTGCCCGAGGACGTGAAGAAGACCTTCGAGCGGCTGGGCATTCCCGAGGCCGAGCGTGCGGCGCTGGCGGGTGTCGGCGCGCAGTACGAGTCCGAGATGGTCTACCACAACCTCAAGGAGGAGTGGGAGAAGCTGGGCGTCGTCTTCCTGAGCATCGAGGACGGCCTGAAGCAGTACCCCGACCTCTTCCGCGAGCACTTCGCCACCATCGTGCCGCCGGAGGACAACAAGTTCGCGGCGATCAACTCCGCCGTGTGGTCGGGCGGGTCCTTCGTGTACATCCCGAAGGGCGTGAAGGTGGACATTCCCCTCCAGACGTACTTCCGCATCAACGCGGAGAGCAGCGGCCAGTTCGAGCGCACGCTGATCATCGTGGACGAGGGCGCGCAGGCCCACTACATCGAGGGCTGCACCGCTCCGGCGTACAACTCCGACTCCTTCCACTCCGGCGTCATCGAGATCGTGGTCAAGGAGGGCGCACGCTTCCGCTACTCCACCATCCAGAACTGGTCGCATAACGTCTACAACCTCGTGACCCAGCGGGCCGCCGTGTACGCCAACGGCGTGATGGAGTGGGTGGACGGCAACCTCGGCAGCAAGGTCACGATGAAGTACCCCGCCTGCTACCTGCTCGAAGAGGGGGCGCGCGGCGAAGTCCTGTCCATCGCTATGGCCGGGCGCGGTCAGCACCAGGACGCCGGAGCGAAGATCGTCCACTTCGCGCCACACACCAGCGGTTCTATCGTCTCCAAGTCCATCTCCAAGGACTCGGGCCGTTCTTCCTACCGTGGCCTCGTCAAGATTTACGAGGGCGCGCGTGGGGCCAAGACGAACGTCGAGTGCGACGCCCTGCTGCTGGACGAGGAAGCCCGCACCGACACCTACCCCTACATCGAGATCGAGGAGAAGACAGCCAGCGTGGGCCACGAGGCGACCGTCTCCAAGATCAACGACGAGCAGATTCTGTACCTCCAGTCGCGCGGCCTGTCCGAGGACGAGGCGGCGGGCCTGATCGTGCGCGGCTTCATCGAGCCGATTGCGAAGGAACTCCCGCTGGAGTACGCGGTGGAGCTGAACCGCCTGATCGAGCTGGAGATGGAAGGCTCGGTCGGGTAAGAAGTATGTCTTCAGTGCCATTCCAAGAAGTCAGAGAGAAGTTGACTTCTATTTTTCCTCTCTTCGAGGAATGGCTCGCTGAATACTCGATTTGTTATAGCGAGACGGAAGAAGGCACAAAAACCTTTACAAGGTGCGGCCTCTTTTTGGAATTGTCATGGTTCTTGCGCGAACGAGACGACTTATGGCTACCCAACCCCATGACTGAACTCTCCAAATTTTGCGAAGAGGCCCTTGCGAAGAGAGGAGAACATGTTGGCTCTGGCGGAGATGACTTATACAGCGCTGTTGTGGCGTGCTTCTTCGAATCTATAAGCGGTGAAGAGGGTTTTGCGAATGCGATACGTCCCTTTCTAGGCGCTCTATCTCTTCGTGAGTTGGACAATTTATGATTTCCACCGCCAACGCCCCCCACTCCACCTGGGCCGACGTGCGCGACGGCTGGCACCTGGCATCCGCTTCCACCCCCAGCGTCATTCAGGAGCGGATGCCGCCCGGCACGGCGGAGGAGCGGCATCAGCATTTGCGGGGGCAGGACAACTCCTCATTCAGCTTCGCTGACAGCTCCCCTCAAGGGGAGCCAGAAAGCTTTTTGCCTCCCATCAAGGGGAGGTGCCCCGAAGGGGCGGAGGGGTTATCTCAGCCAGGGCAGGCGCATCAGGCCCGCAACGAGGGCGAGGAGGACGCCGAGGTTCTGGTGATCTCGGATGGGATTTCGCGGGAAGACCGGCAGGAGGCATGACGTGACAGCACCGAAGGAACTGCACGAGCAGATTGATCGGCTCTCACCCGAAGGGCAGGAGCGGTTGCGGGCTTTTTTGGAGCGGCAAGAGAAGATTGAACGGCATTTGGCGGCTCTGGAAGCTTTCTCGACGGGGTGGACACCAGAGGAAGAGGCGGCGTTTGAGCAGGCGCTGAGCCGTCGCGTGCAGTTGCGTCACACCGATGCCGAGACGGCAGAGCGCTGATGTTGGTTCTTGACACCAACGTTCTGATCGCTCTTCAGAAGAGGAACCAGCGAGTGTTGGCGGAATACGTGCGTGCGCTGGAAAGGGATGAGGTTCTTGCTGTTCCTGCCCTCGTCCGTTATGAGGCCCGCAAAGAACTGCTCAACCCGCTGTATGCCCGGCGTCTCACCGTGCTTGATGGGCTGCTCAGCCTCCACCCCACACTCGATCTGGATACTGAGACCACGGATATTGCCGCCGTTCTGTTCGAGAACCTACGAGCGGGCGGCAATCTCATTGAGGACGCCGACCTCCTTATTGCAGCGACAGCCCTGCGCCACCGGGCCATACTCGTCACCCACAACACCAGACACTTTGATCGCATTCCCGGTCTGAGTCTCACCGACTGGCAAAAGGAGAACCCCATCTCATGACCCAACCCTTCACCCAAGACCTCATCACCCAGGCGGGCGGCCCCGAGTGGCTGACCTCCAAGCGGCGTGAATCGCTCGACCTGTTCAACACGCTCGACGTGCCCCACGAGGGGGTCGAGGCATGGAAGTACACCCGCGTCGAGGTGGCTTTTGGCGAGCTTCGCCCCCACCCCAAGCGTGAGCGCGCGACCGACACGGCGCAGCTTCCGGCGAGTGTGCAGAAGCGCCTGCAAAGCACCGATGCGGGCGCATTCCTCGTGCTGGACGGGCCGGACGTGGTGTACGCGACCGAGCTGCCCGCCGAGTTGCGTGAAAAGGGCGTGATCTTCACCGACCTGAAGACCGCCGTGGAGCAGCACGCCGACAAGGTGCAGCAGTACCTCTACTCCGTCGTGCCCGCCGAGGTGCCCGACGACACGACCATCGCCGCGCCCGGCACCACGCCGAGCAAGTCGCCCGACCCCAGCGAGGGCAAATTCTCCGCGCTGGCGGCGGCCCTGTGGACGAACGGTGCTTTCGTGTACGTGCCGCGCGGGGTGGAGGTCGAACTCCCCCTCGGCTCCTTCCGCGTCATGAGCGAGGCGGGCACCTACACGGCGACCCGTACCCTCGTCGTCGCCGAGGAGAACGCGCAGGTCACGTTCATCGACGAGCAGGACAGCGAGGAGCTGCCAAGCACCTATGCCATCGGCGCGGTCGAGCTGGTGGTCAAGGACGGTGCCCGCGTGCGCTACGTCTCCATCCAGAACTGGGGCAAGGGCGTCACGCACATCCAGCGCCAGCGCGGCGACGTTCACCGGGACGCGACGCTGAACAGCCTCGTCGTCACGATGGGCGGGACGCTGAGCCGCACCGAGATGCAGTCCTACCTGCGCGGGCAGGGGTCGGACTCCGAGATGCTGGCGCTGTACTTCGCCAACGAGGACCAGCACTTCGACCACTACACCCTCCAGCACCACGCAGCAGCACACGCGCACAGCGACCTGCTGTACAAGGGCGTGGGCGACGATAGAAGCGTCGGCGTGTTCAGCGGCATGATCAAGGTGGACCTGGGGGCGCAGAAGACGGACGCCTACCAGAAGCACCGGACGCTGATGCTGAGCAGCGAGGCGCGCAACTACTCGGTGCCGCAGCTCGAGATCAACGCCAACGACGTGCGCTGCTCGCACGGCTCGACCACCGGCCCCGTGGATCAGGAGCAACTGTTCTTCCTGCGCTCACGCGGCATCCGCCAGGAACTCGCTGAGAAGATGCTCGTCACCGCCTTCCTGGAGGACGTGCTGACGCGCGTGCCCCTGCGAAGCGTGGTGGAGTACATCGAGGGGATTATTGCGGAGAAGGTGGGGGCGGCGTAGGGGGAGCGGTCAGCTCTCAGCCGTCAGCGGTCAGTCCTGGGGAGGGGCTGGCCGTTCTCATCTACTGAGGGTGTACGTGATCTAGCAACTGCCGTATTGCTTCCACCTTCCATACAACTCCAATATCGGACTCATTATTAACTCTGCCACTATATATTCCCAGCAGAAGAGTGACTGGACCTGTACTTATATGAAAGCCACCAGTTGAAGAATACTGCCCGGTCGACGAGTGGAATATTACGGGTGAACCAGATTGTCCTTGTCTACTTCGACAATCTATCAAGAATATGGGCTTTTCGTCATAATTTATGGCCAAGTCAGAAGCTATAAATCCACTCGACCAGATAGCAAGCTTCCCACCAGCGGACAAACCAAAAGGAAAACCTATGACGTTGACTCTATCTGAGGGAGAAAGCTCTAAATCCTGTGGTCCGTCGGAAAACCTGTAAGGATAGAACCTACGACTGGGAAGCGCATCTAACCGAAACGAAACAAAATCATACGTTCCGTCAGACTGTGGGTGTTCTCTCCAAACTCGTCGATCCGAATTATACAATTCAAAAGTAGAATCTCTCCAATAACCTAACGCCTCCGCATTGAACCACACTACCATCTTATCAGGCACACCCCCGGTTGGTGAGAGAGGTTGATTCGTCGTCGGGTTTCTGCCTGTCACATTATGTTTATTTGTGATTAAGTAGTTGAATCCTCTATATTCTATAACAAATGCAGTGCCAGTAGACAACCTAGTGTCCTCAAAATACATCTCTATTTGTAAGGATTTTATCGACTCCAATGACACTCGCTGCACATGTCCTCCCACCTCAGCACCCGCACCTCTCCCACACCTGTCTCCTCCGGGCGGCAGAGGTCCAACTCCCGTCCCCCGGCATAGGCCGCCGATTACTAATGGCTCTGTATTGCTCCCGTCGTTACGATGGCCGATACCTGCGGGTAGCGCTGAACCCCCCTCCCTCAAATGCTCAACGTCTTCGCGCAGCGGTAGAGGTCGCGGTTCACGTCCTTGCGCTTCTCCCAGGTCTCGTGCAGGGGCGTGTGGCTGACGCCGCCGCCGTGCCGACCGACCATCACGCCCTTTTTGCCGTCCATCAGCGCGTGGACGGCGGCTTCACCGAGACGGCTGGCGAGTACGCGGTCACTGCTGACGGGCGTGCCGCCGCGCTGGATGTGACCCAGGATGCTGACGCGGGTCTCCAGTCCGGTGCCCGCCTGAATCGCGTCCGCCACGCCCTGCGCGCCCCCCGGATACCCCTCGGCGACGATGATGATGGAGCTGGCCTTGCCCTTCGCCACGCTGCCCTTGACGATCTCCACCACGCCGTCCACGGGCTTCTCGTCCTCGGGGATAAAGACTTCCTCGGCACCTCCCGCCACGGCGACCTCCAGCGCGATATGGCCCGCGTGACGGCCCATGACCTCGATCACGAAGATGCGCTCGTGGCTCGCCCCGGTGTCACGCAGCTTGTCCACGGCGTCCAGCGCGGTCTCGACGGCGGTGAAGTACCCGATGGTGTGGTCGGTGCCGTACAGGTCGTTGTCGATGGTGCCGGGAATCCCGATCACGGGGACGCCGTGTTCCTCCTGAAGGTAGTACGCGCCGTGGAAGGAGCCGTCGCCGCCGATGACGATGAGGCCGTCCACGTTCCAGTCGCGCAGGTGTTTCGCGCCCGCCGCCCGGCCCTCGGGGCTACGCCACGTGCGCGAGCGGGCGGTGAGGAGGATGGTGCCGCCGCGCTGGATGGTGTTCGCCACGTCACGCGGGCCGATCAGGCGCAGTTCGCCCCGGTGCAGGCCGGAAAAGCCCCGGCGCACGCCCACGACCTCGATGCCGTGGTGGGTGGCGGTGCGGACCACGGCGCGGATGGCCGCGTTCATGCCGGGCGCGTCCCCCCCGCTCGTGAGGACGGCGAGGCGGCGGACACCGGCGGGATTGGGGTGGTTGGTCGGGATTTCGTGGAGTTCGGTCACGGTGGGGGTCCTCGCGGGTCAGGTAGGGGAAGCGGTGATGTGGTTTCGATCCTCTTGGAAAACGTGGGGACGTGCAAATGTCCGGCTGGCCGCTGGGGCTGGCGGCTGGTCGCCTCACGGGGAGCATCGCCCGAACGTCGGCCTAAGCGGGCTGCTTGACCCGCAGGGCGAGCGCGTAGGCGTCATTCTTACGCACCCCCCGCGCCATCAGGAGGTCACGTATATCCCTCACGCTGCGGCCCTCCTCGGCCCAGGCTCGCGCGAGGGCGGCGGGGTCGGGTGCCTCGCTCTCGCCGGGCAGCGCCTCCCCCGCCGGGCGGCCCGCGACGACCACGACGATCTCCCCGCGCACCTCGCCGGAGAAGCGGGCGCTGAGGTCGGCGAGGGTGCCGCGCGCCGTCTCCTCGAAGCGTTTGGAGAGTTCGCGGGTGACACTTGCCTGCCGCTCACTTCCGCACGCGCCCGCGAGGTCGGCGAGCGTGTCCGCGAGGCGGTGCGGACTCTCGTACAGCACGGTCGTCTCCGGGCGGGCGGCGATGGCGGCGAGGCGTTCCTTGCGCTCCCGGCCCGAGCGGGGCAGGAAGCCCTCGAAGGTGAAGCGGGCACCCGGCAGGCCCGACAGCACGAGCGCGGGCACGAAGGCCGTCGCGCCGGGCAGCACCTCCACCCCGGTGCCGAGGTCCACCGCCGCCCGCACGAGTTCGGCACCGGGGTCGCTGATGCCCGGCGTGCCCGCGTCCGTCACGTAGGCGAGCCGGGGGTACTGCTCCAGCACGGCGGGTGCCCGGTGCATCGTGTGGGCGTCCAGCCGCACGAGAGGACGGCTGATTCCCAGGTGCGACAGCAGCGCCCCGGTTCGCCGCGTGTCCTCGCACGCCACGGCGTCCGCCCCGCGCAACACCTCCACCGCCCGCAGGGTGATGTCACCGAGGTTGCCGACCGGCGTGGGGACGAGCCAGACGTGGGGAGGAGGACCTTCGGCGGTCATGGGGAGAGACCGGAGGCAGCCAGCTTCCAGCAGCCAGCACCCAGCTTTTCAGGCTGACGGCTGACGGCTGACCGCTGAAAGCTCCTACTCATTCCCCGCGTCGCGCACCCCGCCCACCAGCACCGCCTCCGCCATGAGACTCGGCGTGGGCTTGAGGCGCACGCGCACCTTGCGGGGGCGTTTCAGGGCGCTGGTGATACGTGCCCGCAGGAGTTCCGCCTCGCCGACCGTGACGGTGACGATGGTGCCCTCCGGCAGCCTGGTGCCGATCAGGACGACCACGCCGTTTTCCACGATGCCCTTGTACGCCCTCATGCTTCTCTCCCCTGCGCGCGACGCTGCCGCCGCTCCGCGTTCGACAAGGCCTCTCTCAGCGCCACGATCTCTCCCTCCCGTGCCCCGCCCAGCCGCGCGTAGCGGTCGATCACCTCCGCCGCCTCCCGCCGCCGGTCCAGCCGCAGCAGGATGGTGCCCAGATGCTCCCCGCCCACGAAGTACGCGCGTGGATTGTCCGGTTCCGCCGCTACCTGCGCCCGCGCCGCCGCCAGCCGCTCCAGCGTCAGGGCGTGACGCCCCACCTGCCAGCGCACGAGATACGCCGCCGCCGCGAAGGTCAGCAGGGCACCCAGCGCCGACGTGCTCACCACCTCCGGCACGCCGAGCTGCGCGCCCAGCCGCACCGTCACCGGAAAACAGAACGCCAGCACGACGAGCACGGCCAGGGTCGCCGCGTAGTTCAAGGCCCCACCCGCAGGCGAGACCACAGCCAAATCCCCATAGGCACAGTGTAACGGGCGGGGTCCGGCGCGGGCACTATCTTTCCCCTTGAGGTTCCGGGGAGGGCAAAGGGCGCGCGGCTCCGGCCCCTGCCCTATCCTGCCCCCCGATGCGCCTGCACCTCATCACCGTGGGAGAACCCCGCCTCGCCTACGCCCGCGCCGGGTGGGACGAGTACGAGCGGCGGCTGCGGCGCTACCACAAGCTCGCCGTCACCCGCGTCTCCGGCAAGACGACGGCACAGGAATCCGAGGCGGTCGCGCGGGCAGCGGGCCGTGCCCCCCTCATCCTCCTCGACCCGCGCGGGCGGCAGTTCACGAGCGAGGGCCTGAGCGCCTACCTGGGCGCGCAGGCGGTGGGCGGCACGGGCGAACTCGCCTTCGCCATCGGCGGTCCCGAGGGGCACACCGACGCCCTGCGCGCCTCCGCCCACGCCCTCTGGAGCCTCGGCCTCCTGACCCTGCCGCACGACTTGGCGATGGTCGTCATGGCCGAGGCGCTGTACCGCGCGGCGACGATCAGCGCGGGGGAGCCGTATCACCGGGGCTGACGGTGAGTGGTGAGTAGGAAGTGGTGAGTGGAGGGACTGCCTTTTCCACTGACCACTGAACACTTCCCACTGACTCCCTTCAGAACCTCAGCAGCGCCCCCACCCGGAACGCCGTGCCCCGCCCGAAGTTCCCCTCCGCGAAGCCGGAGAACGGGCCGAGGAGGGAGAAGCGCGCACCCACCGTCGTCTTCACGTAGGGGCCGGAGGAATCGAGCGGCACGGCCACGCCCACGCCGCCGTAGGGCCGCAGCAGGAGCAGATTGACGCTCACGAGGGCGTCGGCCCCAACTTCCGTGGTGCCACTGCCGCCGAGTGGCGTGTCCAGGGTGGTGCGCCACTCCGCCTGCACGGGGCCGAAGCCCGTCAGCCGCCCGTACCCGCCCAGATGGACGCCGAAGTTCCCCGGCACGCTGCTGTAGCCCACCTGCACCCCGAACTGCTCCGCGCCCGCCGTCCCCGCCGCGAGGGCCGCGAGCGTCACCACCGTCCTCAGTCGTCGCATGGGGTCAGTGTCGCGGGGAGCCGTGCGTGCCGGATGTGAGGGGGCTGACTCGAATTGAGCGTGTGAGTCGCCGGGAAAAGCGAGGGGGAGACGCCCATGCACGTCTCCCCTCCCCTCCACAAGCGACAAGCCACGCGCTACGCGCTCCTCACCTCGAACCGCAGCCCCAGCCCCTCCGTGTCCGCGTTCGGGTCGCGGCCCGCAACGAGGGCGTATCCGGCGTTCTCCGGCTTCAGGTGAGCGTCCATCACGCGCTTCAGGTCGTCGAGCGTCACCCTCAGCAGGCGGGCCTTGTAGTCCTCCTGCACGTCGGGGGTGTATCCGGCCTGATCACCGTAGAAGCGCAGGCGGCCCACCGTGTCCGGGCTGGTGAGGGGATCGAGGGTCTTGCTCGCCGACAGCACGGCCTCGGTGAGTTCGCGCTCGGACAGGGGCGCGGTGTCGAGGAAGGCGCGGGCGTCCCGGAAGACCTCGTAGGTGCGGGTGATGTGGGGGTCGCGGTAGCTGCTCATCGTGAACACGCCTCCCCGCGCGTCGAAGCTTGCCCCGCCACCGTAAGCCCCGCCCTTCTCGCGGATTTCCTTAAGGAGGTATTCGGAGCGCAGCAGCCGCGACAGCACGAGGAGCGCCGGGCTGTCCGGGTGGGTGTAGGGCACGGTGCGGAAGGCGACCGCGTTGAAGGCGACCGGGGAATCCGCCGTCCGGGCCTGCGGGCCGCCCGTCAGCAGCCGGGGCGCGGGGTGGCCGGTGGGCGCGTCGCCCCCAAACCCACCCGTGATCGGCGTCAGGTCCAGATTCAGGTCCGCTTCCGTGGCGGTGAGGCAGATCAATGGTCGTCCGGCGAGGATCAGGTCGCGGATGCGGTTCAGGCGCTCCAGCAGGGCGTCCACCTCGTCCCCCTCCACGATGCGCTTGAGGGTGGCGAGGGCGGACAGACCGCTCAGGCGCTCCTCGATGCTCCCGGCGGGGCTGACCTGCGCGGCGGCGAGGCGTTCGGCATAGGCGCTGCCCGCGTTCACCACGCTCGCCTTGAGTCCAGAGAGGCGCTGCTTGAGCAGTTGCTCCAGCCGCTCGCGGGTGAACTCCGGCGCGGCGATCAGATCGCGCAGCAGGGCCACCAATTCGGCCCCGTTGCGGGCGAGCGCCTTGCCGCCAAAGGTGACGGACAGGCGCAACTCGTCGAGGCTGCCCGGCCCGCCGCCCATGCCGACGCTCGCGCTCACGCCGCCCGTGACGGCCTCGGTGCGGCGGGCGATGGCCGCGTAATCCTGGCCCGCCGCGCCGCTGCGGGTCACGGCGTAGGCGTACAGGGGCAGGGTCTCCAGCAATTCGTCCGGCAGCTCGGGCAATCTCACCCGCACGTCGAGGTAGGTCAGGCCCCCGGTGGGCTGCGGCACCCGGCCCACGAGGGCGCGGCCCAGTTCCTCGGTCGTGTACGGCGGGCGGGCCACGGTCGGCGGCACGTCCCCGAGGCCGAGGGTGGGGAGGACGTTGGGATCGCTCTCCTGCCCCTGAAGGGACTGGAGTTGCAGGCTCTCGCGGACGATGCGGGCGCGGTCCTCGTCGGTGAAGCCCGCGCTCAGGCGCTCCACGAGTTCGCGCTCGGCCTGCTCGGTGCGCGCGGCGAGGTCGGGGTCGGGCGCGAGGACGAGGGTGACGCGGTGAGGGTTGTCGAGCAGGTCGCGCTCGATCATCGGCTCGAACACGCGGCCTGCCCGCAGGTCCTCGCGCAGCCGTCCCAGCTCGGCCTCCAGCCGCAGGCCCGTCACCGGGTCGCCGCCGTACAGCCACGGCCCCATCAACCGGAACATGACCTGAAGGGCGTAGGGACTCCCGGCGTTGGACACCTCGCGCTGGGCGATCTCGAACTGGTGGAGGCTGCTCTCGATGAGGGCGGGGTCGATGCCGTCACGGGCGATTGTCCTCAGCATATCCAGCACGAGAGCCTGCACCTCCGCCGCGCGCCCGGCGCTCAGGCCCTTGAGACCCACCGCGAAGGCCGCCTCGCGGAAGTTGTCGCGGTAGCCGGAGAGGTCGGCCAGCGCGCTCCCCAGCCCCGACTCGATCAGCGGGCGGGTCAGCGGCGCGGCGGGGTTGCCGAGCAGCACGTCCGAGAGGACGCTCCAGCGCAGGTTGGCGTCGGGGTCGGTGCTGGGGCCGAGCTTCCACGCCACGCTGACCTGCCCGCCGCGCTCCACGTCGGTGCCAGGGTAGGTCACGTCCACCCGGCGCGGCTCCCGGAAGCCGGGCTGGTCGGGGATGCCCACGTCGAGCGTCTGCGGCGAGAAGCGCGAGAGGACGTGCCCCTCGATCTCGTCCAGCACCCGCCGCAGGTCCACCCGCCCGTAGGAGTAGAAAAAGGCGTTGCCGGGGTGGTAGTGCGCCGCGTGGAAGGCGCGCAGGCCCTCGTAGGTGAGATCGGGGATGTCCTCGGGGGAGCCGCCGGAGTTGTTCGCGTAGGTCAGGTCGGGGTACAGCGCCTTGCCGAACGCGCGGTACATCACCGAACCGGGGGCCGCCATCGCGCCCTTCATCTCGTTGTACACGACGCCCTGAAGCTTCAGCGGCGTGGTCGGATCATCCGCCGTCTCGAACTCGAAGCGGTGGCCGTCCTGCCGGAAGCTCTCGTAGCGCAGCAGCGGGAAGAAGGTGGCGTCGAGGTAGACCGAGAGGAGGTTGAAATAGTCCTTCTCGTTGCGGGTGGAAAAGGGGTAGGTCGTCCAGTCGTTCGCCGTCATCGCGTTCATGAAGGTGTTCAGCGAGCGCGGGATCATGGCGAAGAAGGGGTCGGGCACCGGGAAGCGCTGGCTGCCCATCAGGACGACGTGTTCGAGGATGTGCGCCACGCCGGTCGAGTCCCTGGGGACCGTCGGGAACGTCACCCCGAAGGCGAGGTTGTCGTCGTCGCGCGAGACGTGGGCGTGCCGGGCACCGAGGTCGTGGCGCAGCAGCACGAGGGTGCCCTGCATCTCGGGCAACGCCTCCACGCGCTCCACCGTGTAGCGTCCCAGCCGCTCGCCGGGCGTGGGGAGGGCGGGCAAGGGTTCGGTCGTCATGCAGCAGAGTTTAGCGCCGGGCCGTCACGAATCTTGGCGCACATGGCACGAAGGGCGGGGGGCGTGACCCCCAGAGGTTCTCCATGCGGGGTTCTGTCAGACCACCGGGGATGAAGGTTCATCCTCCGGCGGGGTTGTGTGATGGGCAGGCGGGGCTTGCCACCCCCCTCCTAGCCTGCCCACAAGGAGAGAGGAGCGAGAAGACGCAGCCATTCGCATTTCTCAAACACACGCTGAAGCTCACAGCTTCCCGGATATCTCGCTGGCCGCTGGAAGCTGGTCGCTGGCCGCCCCTCCCCCTCCCCCGCCACCTTCCCCCATTCCTCCCGGCGACCTGCCGCAAGAGGCTCATGAAAGGCCGCTAGACTGCCTGTCATGCGCAAGGCCACGCCCAGCGTGCTGCTGGTGTGCGGGGGGCTGCTCGTCTCCTGCGGCAGCACGACGAGTACGACCAGCACGACGGGGACGACCAGTACACGGGACGCCCTGTACTTCACGACGACGAGCCTGCCCGTCGCGTACCTCGCCGAGAGCTACGACACGACCCTCGTGGTGGCGGGCGGCGCGGGACCCTACGGAATGCGCGTCGGCTCCGGCACGCTGCCGCCGGGCCTGACCCTGCGGAACATGCGCCTGAGCGGTGCGCCGGGCAAGGTGGGCACCTACACCTTCACGCTGGAGGCGTCGGACGCCAACCTCAGCACGAAGGTCCAGAGCTACACCCTGAACGTGGGGGAGCTGCCCGCCCTGAGCTTCAAGCCGCAGCTTCCCACGGGCCAGATTCGCGGGGAGACGCGCGTGCCCCTGAACGTCACCGCGCCGCGTGCCGTGCGGGCCGCGCGCATGTCGTGGGACCTGCCCGAGGGCGTGGCTGTCACCCGTGTTCAACCTGCCGAGGGGGGCGGCGTCCTGTTCTGGAAGCAGGCGGGCCGCACCCTGACCGTGGACGTGGGCTTCAGGACGGTGCCGCGCAACGGGGCGCGGGTGGCCCTCGTGAGCGTGAAGCCGCCGAAGGCCGTCACCCTCGACGCGACCCGCTTCGCCTACGAGGCGCGCGACGGGACGGGCAAGGTGCTTGTGCAGGTGAAGATGCCGGAAGCCCCCAGGCCGCCCGCGACCACGCCCGCAACGGGGACGCCCGCGACTGGGACCTCCACGACGGGCACCTCCACGCCGACCACCGCCCCGACGGGCACCCCAGCCCCCTCCACCCCCACTGGAACGCCGACGACGCCGGACACCCCCACGCCGACTCCGCCCAACCCTCCCTCCAACGGGGGGCAACCGTGAGCCGCGCGCTGACGCTCCTCGCCGCCCTCGCCCTGAGCGCTCTCCCGCCCACCGCCGGGGCGACGACCGTTCCGCCGCTGACGCTGACGCAGCAGGCGAAAAAGGCCGAGATCATCCTGCGCGCCACGCCCGGCACGCCCTCCAACGTGACGGAGAACGGCGTGACGTGGCTCGCCTACCCCCTGACCGTGACCGAGGCCATCGTGGGCGACCCGGCCACCCTGCCGCAGCGGGAGGGCAAACCCGTGTTGTACGTGCTGGCGGGCGTGGAGGGCCTGCCGGAACTGCGCGCCGGACAGGAGGCGTTTTTCCTGCTCTACCGGGCGCGCATGGACAACCCCATCGTGGGCTTCACGCAGGGCATCTACCCGATAGAGAACGGGCGGGTGACGCGGCTGGGGGAGACGGCGAGGACGGAGACCACGACCCCTCCAGAGGCGCGGACGCCCCCGGCCCCCGGCACGACCGCGACCACGCCGACCGGGAACACGACGGCGGGCACGTCCACCCCCGCGACGGCCAGCGCAGATGCGGCCAACGCCGTTCCGCCCGTCCCCCCGACCGCCGCCAACTCCCCCGAGCCGAGCGCCGCCAACCCCAGCGGGGTCGCCACGCTGCCCCCCCCGAGTCCGCCCGTTGGGGGCACGCCGCCTGCCACAGCTCCCACGACGACCACGCCCGCCACAGCCACGACGACCCCGACACCTCCAGTAACCCCGCCCACTCCGACGCCCACGGCTCCCGACCCCAATGCCATCGAGAGCGACCCGGCCCGGTTCCGAGCGGCCCTGCTCGCCGCGAGGGGTGGGCAATGAGACGCGCCCTCACGCTCGCATGCGCCCTCGTCCTGGGGGGTGCTCATGCCGCCACCGTCAAGCTGCGGCCTCAGGGGGCGGAGCTGACCAAAGCCGTGCAGGACGCCCTCGCCGTGCTGAACACGAAGGAGAATCCCGTCACGCTGGACACCAGCGGCGGCCCGGTCCTCGTCGTGGGGGGCAGCGGCGCGACCGCCGGGGTCGCCTTCAACCCGGACGTGGTGGCCCGGACGGTCGGCACGGGGAACGAGCGGCGCATCGAACTCAACCCGCAGGGGCCGCTGCCGCTCGCGCAGGCCATCCGCTCGGCCCTCGCCGACGAACTCGGCCTGAAGGAGTGGACGCCCGCCGCCGCCCGCGCCCGCCTGAGCGGGGCCGACCTCAACGGCGACGGCGCGATTGACCTGACCGACCTCGCCCTCCTGATGAACAACTACGGCAAGAGCGGCGTGACCGTGGGCGACCTCAATCAGGACCGCAAGGTGGACGACGCGGACGTGAGATTGTTCGGCGCGCAGTACAAGCCTTGAGCGAACGGGTGTTCGGGGGGGTACTGGAGGCAGCGTTCCAGATCACTAGGTGGGGATGAGTGCTGGCCGTTCAAGTGAGTCAGTGGACGGGCGAACTTCGCATAGGCGACACGCTCATCGTCACACGACCCGATGGCCCTTCCCATCTTTGTCAGGTCGCGGACCTTCCCCAGTACCCCCGCTTTTCCCCACCGAGACCGGACCCACCGCCAGCCTTCCTGATTCGAGGTTGGACGCCTAAGCCGTCTCCTGATGATTGGAAGGGCGCGACCGTCGTCCTCACACCCGACGCCGACCCCTGACCCCCTCCCCTGCTACCCTGCCCCCATGACCCAGCGCGACATGCGCCCAGACGCCAAGGAGGCCAGAGCATTTGAGGGAGTGCTGGAGGCGGCGTTCCGGATCACGGGGCGGGGGTGGGTATTGGCCGTCGGCTCTCACAGCGGCGTCTTGAGGGTCGGGGACGCGGTACGGTTGGAACATCCCGACCACCCGGCTCAGGTCGTTCGTGTCGCGGGTCTGGAGATCGTCGCGCGGCGCGGCCCTGAACTCCCGTCCCAGACTGCCTTTCTCATCCGTGATTGGCCCGCCGATCTGCCGCCTCCCTCCTGGCTGGGAGCGACAGTCACGCTCCACCCCTCCTGACCCCTCCCCTGTTACCCTGCCCCCATGACCTATGACGACGCCCGGCCTGAGCGCGAGGAGCGCGACACCATCGACCTTCAGGACTTTCTCAAGCTGCGCGGGATGGTGGAGACGGGCGGCGAGGCGAAGTTCCGGGTGCAGGGCGGCGAGGTGCGGCTCAACGGGGTGATCGAGACGCGGCGGCGTAAGAAGCTGCGACGGGGCGACATCGTGGAGTACGCGGGCGAGCGCGTGCGGGTGGACTGGTGACGGCGGACGCCCACGCGCGGGCCATCGCCGACTTCCGCCGTCGCAAGGACGAGCATTTCTTGGCGGGGCGCGGGCCATTGAAGGGTGAGGAATTGGGGAGCTTCCGGGGCCTGAGCTACTACCCGCCCGACTCCGCCTGGAGCTTCACCGTACCCGTGGAGCGCGCGGACGGGACGGAGGTCACGCTGGGCACGAATACGGGCGAGACGCGCGTGATGGCCCGCTTCGGCACGGTGACGGTGGAGTTACCGGGCGGACCACACACCCTCACCCTGTATGCCCCTTCCGGCGACGAGGCACCCGCGCGGGTCTTCGTCCCCTTCCGCGACGCGACGAGCGGGCCGGAGACCTACGGGGCCGGGCGGTATCTGGACGCGCCGCTGAACGGGGACGCCGAGGGTGGGTTCAGCGTCCAGCTCGACTTCAACCTCGCCTATCACCCCTACTGCGCCTACGGGGAGGGATGGACCTGTCCCCTGCCACCCCGCGAGAACTGGCTGACCCAGCCCATTCCTGCCGGGGAGCGGCTGCCGGACGCCTGACGCCCGCTCAAGGTCCGACCCGCCCCGGATTCGGCCACAACCGCACGTTGGCAGGTCCGGCGGCATCCCGCAGGTCCACCGGGCCGTAGGAGCGGGAGTCCAGACTTTCCCCGACGAGGCGGTTGTCGCCCAGCACCCAGACCTTGCCGGGCGGCACCCTCAACGCGGGCTGGTCGGAGAGCACGCCGTCATTGACGTAGCTTTCGGCCAGGACCCGCCCGTTCACGATCACGCGCCCGCCCGTGATGGCGACCGTCTCGCCGGGGAGGGCCAGCACCCGCTTGACGTTGTAGGGGCGGTGACGCACGCCCCACACGGTCGCGTAGCTGTAGGGGCTGTCCGCCGGGGCTTTGAAGATCAGCACGTCGCCCCGGCGCGGGTAAGGGGTGGGCAGGCCCCACGCCCGCAGCCAGCGCGGATATTTGAGCAGCAGCAGCAGGTCGCCGTGGCGCAGGGTCGGATTCATGCTGTCGCCGTTCACCCGCGCGAAGGTGCCTATGAAGGTCGTCACCGCCCAGACGGGGAGCAGCGCCCCCACGATCCACACCCGCCAGAAGGTCCGCCACTCCCCGGAAGCCGTGCGTGCTGGACTCCCGGAGGTCGGGCGGCGGGGCACGGGCGTCACGCGGGGCATGGTAGCAGCGGCTCACGGGGCGGGCACGCCGCCTTCACCCGCGCTTCACGGTCCGGTCAGGGGCGGGGGGTGGGGCTTAGGCTGGAGGGCATGACCGGACAGGAACTGATCGTCGACAAGTACGAGGAGGGCAGCGGCACGCCCGCCTCTCCCGGCAAGACCGTGCGCGTCCACTACACGGGCACGTTGGAGAGCGGCCAGAAGTTCGACTCCAGCCGCGACCGGGGCGAACCCATCGAGTTTCCGCTGGGCGTCGGCTACGTCATCCCCGGTTGGGATCAGGGCATCGCGCAGCTGCGGGTGGGAGACAAGGCAAAGTTGACCATCCCCGCGCACCTTGGTTACGGGGCGGCGGGCGTTCCGGGTGTGATTCCGCCGAATGCCACCTTGATTTTCGACGTGGAACTGGTGGACGTGCGGTAGGGAACAGCGGCCAGTCGCCAGCTTCCAGCAGCCAGCGAAAGATCGACATGTGCGTCTGCGCCCCCATCGCTCCGGAGGCCCAATAAACGACGCCCCACACCGAAGAAAGGGTGTGGGGCATTCTCGTCGCTCCCTTCAGCCCCCGCCGCGCCCCACGTCGTCGGTGCCGACCATGTTGCCCTCGCCGTCCACCCGGCCCTCCTCCACCATGCTGATGTCGGCGGTGCCGGGGCTGTCCTGCACGGTGTCGCCCTGGGGGGTGGGCGACTGGGTGGCGCTCTCCGAATCGGTGCTGCGTTGGGACTGCGGGGCGTCCGTCTGCTCGTCGCTGGTGTGTCCGGTCATGGGGGCAGCGTAGGCGGGCGCGGCGGGGGGAGCGTGTGCCGGGCGTGAAGCGGCGTTTACGGCGTCCACCCGATTGAACGCCTTGCCCTGCTCCCCGTAAGCTCCGGGGACGACGACCGCTCCAGCCCGCCCTCTCCCCGATAGGACTCCACCATGACCTCATCCAATGCTGCGCCCCACCTCCTCCTGGGCAGTTGCGACTACCCCGAACACGTGCCGCGTGACCGCTGGGAGAGCTACGCCCGGCAGCAACGCGACCTCGGCCTGAGCTTCGTCCGCATCGCCGAGTTCGCGTGGAGCCGGATAGAACCGCGCCCCGGCGAGTACGACTGGGCGTGGCTGGACGAGGCGGTGGAGGCGTACCACGCGGCGGGCTTACGGGTCGTGCTGTGTACGCCGACGGCGACCCCCCCCGCGTGGCTGGTGCGTGCCCATCCCGAACTCCTGCCCGTGGACGAGGAGGGCCGCGTGCGGGAGTTCGGCTCGCGGCGACATTACGATTTCGCCTCCCCCGTGTACCGGGAACACTCGCGGCGCATCACGCGGGCGCTGGCAGAACGGTACGGGGGGCATCCGGCGGTCGCGGGGTGGCAGACCGACAACGAGTTCGGCTGCCACGGCACCGCCCGCTCCTACGGCGGGGCGAGCGCGGCGGCCTTTCCGGGCTGGCTGCGAGGGCGCTACGGCACGCTGGACGCGCTGAACGAGGCGTGGGGCAACGTCTTCTGGAGCATGGAGTACACGGACTGGGACCAGATCAGGCCGCCCAATCTGACCGTGACGGAGGCGAACCCGTCTCACATCCTCGACTTCTACCGCTTCTGCTCGGACATGATTGCTGAGTTTCAGGCCGAACAGGTCGCCCTCTTGCGGGAGCTGTCGCCGGGCCGCTTCGTCACCCACAACTTCATGATCTTCGAGAGCGGCTTCGACCATTACAAGGTGGCCGAGGGCCTGGACTTCGCCACCTGGGACAACTACCCGACCGGGATGCTGGAGCACTTCGCCCCCACCACGGTCAGCGAGGCGGAGAAAACCCGCTTTGCGCGGACGGGGCATCCCGATCTGGTGGGGTGGAACCATGACGTGTACCGGGGGATGTTAGGAGGAGCGGGAAGGCTGGGACGGGAGGGCGCGGGCACCACCCCCGGCTTCTGGGTGATGGAGCAGCAGTGCGGGCAGGTCAACTGGGCACCCTTCAACCCGCTGCCCGCCGACGGGGCGGTGGCGCTGTGGACGGCGCAGGCGTGGGCACACGGGGCCGACGTGGTGAGCTACTTCCGCTGGCGGGCCGCCACGATGGCCCAGGAGGTCCTCCACTCGGGGCTTCTCCGGCACGACGAGACGCCGGACCGGGGGCATGCGGAGGTCGCCGGACTGGACCTTCCCACTTTCCCGCTCGGCGAGGTGCCCGCGCGGGTGGCCCTCCTCCACGACTACGAGAGCCTGTGGCTGATGGACGTGCAGCCGCATAGCGCCAGCCTGAGCTACTGGGGACAGACGGTCGCGTACTACATGGCTCTGCGCTCGCTCGGGGTGGACGTGGACATCGTTCACGCGGACGCGGACCTGAGCGGCTACGCAGTGGCCGTCGCTCCAGCGATCACGCTCGTCACGGCGGAACGGGCGGCGCGGTGGAGGGCGGCGGTGGAGGGCGGCGTGGCGCTCGTCTGCGGGCCGCGAACGGGCTTCCGCACCGGGAGCGGGGGAACGTGGGCGGACGGTCAACCGGGACCGCTCGCGGAGGTGCTGAGCGTCCGGCTGTTGCAGTTCGACTCGCTCCGGCCCGGCCTGACCCAGACGGTGCGCGGGGCGGGCGGTGACTTCGAGGCCCACGCGTGGGCGGAGAGCTACCGCCTCACGGGGGCGGAGGCTACTCACACCTACGTCGGCGGCCCGCAGGATGGTCAACCCGCCGTAACGAGGCGCGGGCGGGTGACGGTGATCGGGGCGCACTCCGAATCTCTCATCAAGGACGTATTGCGGGACGTGCTGGCAGAGGCGGGCGTCCCGACCGAGGACCTCCCCGACGGTGTGCGCCTCAGCCGCCGGGCGGGCGTGACCCTCGTGCAGAACTGGAACCCGGAGGCCGTGACGTGGCGGGGCCGGACGCTCGCGCCCGTGAGCTTCGAGGTGGTGGCGGAGGACGGGGAGTAGGGCTTTCTGACGACCGGGCTGGGTGTGACCGTCACACTGGGGGCGGACCCGGTTAACGTAGGTCCATGCGAACGGAGCGACCATGACCGACGCCCCCTCCACGGACACCCCTCAACCCTTCTATCAAGCCGACCTCGTGAAGCCCGACGGGCGCGAATTAACGCTGTACGGGCTGGACCTTGTGCAGGTGGATTCCGAGGTCCCCACCCCCGGCGACCCGGTGGAGGCCCGGCCCGTGATGCGCTGGCATCCCCTTCGCGCCGAGTGGGTGATGTACGCGGCGCACCGCCTGAACCGCACCTTCCTGCCGCCACCCGACTACAACCCGCTGGCCCCCACCCGCGACCCCGCGCACCCCACCGAGCTGCCGCGCGGCGTGTACGACCTCGCGGTGTTCGAGAACCGCTTTCCCAGCCTGACCCTCACGGCACCCGGTCCCGACGCGACTCCGAACGTTGAAGTGCAGGCGGGCGTGGGCCGCTGCGAGGTCGTCGTCTTCAGCCAGAACCCCGAGGGCCGCCTCGCCGACCTGACGCCGGAGGGGATGGCGCTGCTGCTGGAGGTCTGGGCCGACCGCACGACCCGCCTCGCGGCGACGGGGAAAATCAGGAGTGTCCTCGCCTTCGAGAACCGGGGGGTGGAGGTCGGCGTGACCCTGCACCACCCGCACGGGCAGATTTACGCCTACAACCACATTCCGCCCGTGCAGGCGCGGCTGCTGGCGTCGGCGCAGGCGTACCAGCAGAAGAACGGGCGTCCGTGGCTCGCCGATTTCGTGGCCGGGGAGCGGGAGGCCGGGCTGCGCGTCCTGCGCGACGAGGGCGCGGCCCTGAGCGTCGTGCCGCCCTTCGCCCGCTACACCTACGAGACGTGGGTGCTGCCCGCCCGCCCCGTCTCCCTCCTGAGCGAACTGAGCGCTGAGGAAAAGGCTGCGTTCGCCCGCGTGCTGAAAGACGCCCTGCTGCGGCTGGACGCCCTCTTCGGCGTGCGGATGCCCTACCTCCTCACGTTGCATCAGGCCCCGGTGGGCGGCGAGGCTCACCCGGAGTTCCCCCTCCACATCGAGATTTACCCGTATCTTCGCGCGCCGGGCCGCATGAAGTACCTCGCCGGAACCGAGCAGGGCGCGGGCGAGTTCGCCAACGACAAGCTGCCGGAGGTGGCGGCGCGGGAGCTGCGGGAGGTGACGACCGGGGAGGGATGAGGCTCCGGCCCCTCCTCATCACTCATCCCCCATCTCTCATCACTTCTCCCCCACCTACAATGCCCGCGTGACCCGTTCTCCCCTGCCCATCCTCCTCGACGGCGACCCCGGCCTCGACGACGCCATCGCCTGGCTGCTGGCGCTGGCGAGTGGCGAGGACGTGCGGGTTCTCGGCGTCACGACCGTCCACGGCAACGTCGGCCTGCCCCTCACCACGCATAACGCGGGGGTCACGCTGGCGCTGGCGGGGGCGAGCGTGCCCGTGTACGCCGGGGCGGACCGCCCGCTCGTGCGCCCGCCCATGACAGCGGCGAAGGTTCACGGGGACAGCGGCCTCCCCGCCGCCGACCTGCCGGAACCCGCGCGGGCACCCGAGGCCGAACACGCGGTGGACTTTCTCATTCGCACCGTGCGGGAGCGGCCCGGCGAGGTCACGCTCGTCGCCACCGGGCCGCTGACGAACGTGGCGCTCGCCTTCCGGCTGGCCCCCGAGTTACCCCTGTTGCTACGTGAGGTCGTGTGGATGGGCGGCAGCACCGGGCAGGGCAACCGCACCCCCTCCGCCGAGTTCAACGCGCTCGCCGACCCGCACGCCGTCAAGATCGTGCTGGAGTCAGGTGCGCGGGTGCGGATGTTCGGCCTGAACGTCACCATGCAGGTCATCGCCACCCCGGAGCGGCTGGACGCCCTGCGCGCGCTGGGCAACCGCGCCGGGGCCGTGAGCGCCGAACTCCTCACCTTCTACGCCGGGGTGTACCGCAAACGCTACGGCCTGAGCGGCGGTGCCCTCCACGACCCACTCGCCGTCGCCGCCGTGCTGCGCCCCGGCCTGTGCGAGATGCGGCCCATGTCCGTGGCAGTGGAGACGGCGGAGGGCCTGAACCTCGGGCGGACGGTGTGCGACCTGTACGGCGTGACGGGTCAGCCCGCCAATGCCGAGGTCGCCGTGGGCGTGGATGTGGAGGGCGTCTTCGGGCTGCTGCTGGAGCGGCTGGGGCGGCTGCCGTAGGGGAAGCCGTCAGCTTTCAGCCATCAGCAGAACGCAGGAGGAACTTTCTTTTTGCTCCTCCCCTTGAGGGGGGAGGCTGGGAGGGGGTGAACGGGCAGGGCCACCCAGAACATCTGATTTCAACAGTCCAACAATCTCCTGCCCACAAACAAAGCTGCCCCCTCAACCCTCCTCCCGTCCCCCCACAATCGGCACCGTCTCCCCCCCCGGCAGGCGGTAGGCAACCAGCGTGCGGGTACTCAAGTCAGCAATCACATAGGGCACCGGATACGCGGCGAGACGCAGGTCGGTGGGGCTGGGCCGGGCCGGGCCGTGCGGGTGGCTGTGGTACAGGGCCACGAGGGTCAAGCCGCCCGCGTGCATGGCCCGCAGCGCCCGCAGGAGGTGGCCGGGGTCGGCGAGGTAGTGGCGCTCCGGGTCGGGCGCGATGTTGGACAGGGGATAGAGGGCGACCGCTTCCGCCCCCTCCGGCCCGGCATGACCGCCAAGCGCCCCGACACACTCACGTGGGGCTTCGCGCTCGGCGTGTGCCCACAGGGCGGCTTCGAGCGGCGGCGGGAGGAGGAGGGCCACGGGGTCATTATCGGGGCGGGGACCGGAGATCTGGCGGAGGAAACGTGACGACCTCCACACACTGCCCGACCTGAAAACCTGCGCCTAGCGCGGGCGGGAGTGAACTGCCCCGGTGGGATACACTGCGGCCTATGGCGAAGGCTCGTGCAAAAAGTGCCCCTCCGGTGAACCGTTTCGATGGGGAGGCGCTGGGGCTGGTGCTGTTCGCGCTGGGGATTTTCGTGGCGGTCACGCTGACCCTGCCCCAGGTCGCGGAGGGCGGATTCATGACGGGGGCGCGGGAGGCGCTCGTCGGGTGGCTGGGCTGGGGCGCGTACCTGCTGCCCGTGGTGCCCATCGCCTACGGGGTGCTCGTCTTCCTCGGGCGAGACCTCAAGGGCCTGACCCGGCGCGTGCTCGGCGGGATGGTCGTGGTGGCGTCGCTGCTCGCGCTCCACGAGACCTTCGCCCCCGGCCTCGCGGGTGCGGGCGCGGCGTGGGCGATGCGTCCGCTGCTGGAGGCGCTGAGCTACGCGGCGGCACTCTTCCCGCTCGTCACCCTCACGCTGGGGCTGGAGATCATGCTGCGGCTGCGGCCCCTCACGCTCCTCAAGGGGCTGTTCCGCCGCCTGAGCGTGCTGCTGGGTGGAGCCACGACCCAGGTGCAGGGCGTCATCGAGACCCGGCAGGAGGGGCGCGAGGCGGCGCGGGCGCGGGCGGGGGTGCGGCAGGGCCTCGCCGCGCAGGCCCGCGACCTCGAATCGCTGCGCCGCCTCTACCCGGAGGCGCGCGAGCTGACCGTGCTGGAGGAGGAGGTCCGCACCGCCCGGCGCGAGGTGCGCGGGCTGGACGAACCCGGCCTGAAGCACCTCGAGGCCGAGCTGGGCCACTGGCGCGAGGGCGCGGCCACCTTCGCGCGGGGCGCGGCGCGCGACCTGCGGGAGGCCGTCTCCCGCGAGGCCCAGGGCGCGGGCGCGGCGGCGGAGGCCGTGGCGAACGAGGTCCGAGGGGGACGCCACGAGCTGAGCGTGGAGTTGCCGAGCACGCTGGCGAGCGGGGCGCTGGAGCGGCTGCGCCGGGGCCTCGTCGCCGACCTCCAGCGCCTCGCCGGACGGGCCGGGCGGCTGGAGCGCGAGCGGCAGGCCGCCGAGCGGGCGCTGACGAAGGCCGATGCCACCCTCCTCACGCGCGAGCAGCCCGCCCACCGGGAGCGCGAGCGGGTGTGGCGTGAGGTGGCCGAGGACTTCACCGCGTGGAAGGGGCGCGAGCGGCACTATCCGGGCTGGCCCGACCTCGCCGCCGCCTTCGACCGGGCACCCACCGAGGTCGCCGCCGCCCTCGCCGAGGCGCTGGCGAGCGACCCGGACGGCACCCTCGCCGCGCAGGAGGAGTGGCGTGCCCGCCTCGCCCGCGCGCAGGAGGAGGCGCTGGGGCGGGTGCAGGCGATGTCCGCGCGTCCGGGGAGTTTCTCGGAGCTGGACTTCGACTTCACGGGAAGGGCGGACGCCACCCAGCAAGGGGACGACGAGGACGGAGAGGACCGCACGCCCGTCGCCCTCGCCGCCTCCACCACCGTCCTGAGCGCCATGCCGTCCCGCGCCGCCGAGCCGATGCTGGGCACACAGGGAGTGCAGGCGATGCCGACGGGTGCGCCCCCCCGCCGCGCCCCCCAGATCACGCTGGATCAGGAGGACGAGGACGGTGCCGCCCCGTGGGAGAGCGCCCAGCCCGAGAAACGCCGTCCCTCCCAGGGTGCCCTCGACCTCGCCCTGCCGGGCTATGAGCTGCTCGACCCGCTGCCGTCCGGCCCGGCCAACCCGGCGGCGCTCGACGTGGTGGCGCGGCAGCGGGCGGCGATCATCGACCAGACGCTGCGGCACTTCAACCTCCAGGCGCGGGTGGTGGATTTCGCGCGTGGGCCGACCGTCACGCGCTACGAGATCGAACCCGCCCCCGGCGAGAAGATCAGCCGCATCGCCTCGCTGTCCAACGACCTCGCCCGCGCGCTCGCGGTGGGCGGCGTGCGCGTGGAGGCCCCCGTGCCCGGCAAGAGCGTGATCGGGCTGGAGGTGCCCAACACCGAGCGCGAACCCGTCACCTTCCATCAGGCAGCGGCGGCCCCCACCTTCCGCGACACGCGGGCGCGGCTGCCCATCATCCTGGGCAAGAGCATCGACGGGGCGCTGATGGTGGGCGACCTCGCCAAGATGCCCCACCTCCTGATTGCGGGGTCCACAGGGTCGGGCAAATCGGTGTGCGTGAACACGCTGATCATCTCGCTGCTCTACCGCTACCTGCCCACCGAGCTGCGCTTCCTGATGATCGACCCCAAGATGGTGGAACTTACCCCCTACGACGGGATTCCCCACCTCGTCCGGGCAGTCGTGACCAACCCGACGGACGCGGCGGGCGTGCTGCTCGGGGCCGTGGCGCACATGGAGCGGCGCTACAAGATGATGAGTCAGGTCGGGGCCAAGAATCTGGAGCAGTACAACGCCAAGATGCGGCAGGTCGGCGACGTGGAGCTGCCCCACCTCGTCATCATCATCGACGAGCTGGCGGACCTGATGATCACCTCGCCGAAGGAGGTGGAGTCGGCGATCATGCGGCTGGCGCAGATGGCCCGCGCGACGGGGATGCACCTCGTCCTCGCCACCCAGCGCCCCTCGGTGGACATCCTGACCAACCTCATCAAGGTGAACGTGCCCGCGCGCATCGCCTTCGCGGTGTCGAGCAGCCACGACTCGCGCACCATCCTCGACTCGGTGGGGGCCGAGCGCCTGACCGGCATGGGCGACATGCTGTTCTACCAGCCGGGCCTCATCAAAGCCGTGCGCCTTCAGGGACCGTACATCAGCGAGGTGGAGTCCGCCCGCGTCAGCGACGAGCTGCGGCGGCAGGTCTTCGACGACCGCTTCGTGGAGGACTACGGCGCGGACTTCGACGGCGCGGTCTCCGCGAGCGGCCCCAGCACCGACAAGGGCAACATGGACTTCTCCGACCCGCACCTGCGCCAGGCCGCGCTGATCTGCATCGAGGAGGGCCAGGGCAGCGTCTCGCGGCTGCAACGCCGCCTCTCGGTCGGCCACGCCCGCGCGGGCAAGCTGATGGACATGCTGGAGGCGATGGGCATCGTCTCCAAGCACCAGGGGAGCAAGCCGCGCGAGGTGCTGATCACCGAGGCCGATCTGCCGGAGTATTTCGGCAAGTAGGACACGACGAGGGGCCGGGGGAGCTGGGGCGGCGTTGCCTTCCTCCCCCGGCTCCTTTTGCAAGGCGTAGGCGGAGATGCTGAGAGGAATGAACCCTCTATGAGCATTCACCCAAATCGGGCGGAACGTTTGTTTATGGCTTCTGTCTGAATGCCCACCAAAGTTGCTTTTTGCATACCCGTGGTGAAGATTGGGAGGCGGACAGTTCAATCCAGAGGTGAATTCATGAAGAAGCAAACCGGCCTGATCACGCTCAGCCTGATGCTCGCGGCCCCCGCGCTTGCGGGAGGCGGCGGCGCGCCCGCAGCCCAGCCCGCAGCGGGGACCTGCCAGCCCATCTCGCAGCTCATCACGACCGACCCGCAGTTCAGCACGCTGCTGACCGCCGTGCAGGCCGCCGGGCTGGCCGAGACGCTGGCGAGCGGGCAGTACACGGTGTTCGCGCCGACGAACGCGGCCTTCGCCAAGGTGCCCAGCGACACGCTGGCGGCGATTCTCAACGATCCCGAGCAACTCCGGGCCGTCCTGCTGTACCACGTGGTCCCCGGCAAGGTGGCCTCGCAACAGGTGCGGGGCCTGCGGAGCGTGCGGACCGTGCAGGGCGGCACCCTCACCGTCAGCGTGTCGGGCACCGCCGTGCGGATCAACAACGCGAACGTGACCCGCGCCGACGTGGCCGCGTGCAACGGCGTGATCCACGTCATCGACACGGTGCTCGTGCCCCCGGCGGCAGCGGCCACCCCGCCCGCTCCGGCGGCGGAGGCTCCTGCGGCTGAGCCTGCTCCTGCGGCGGAAGCCCCGGCAGCCGAGGCACCCGCAGCCGAGGCCCCTGCGGCGGAGGCTCCCGCTCCCGCCGACGCTCCGGCAGCCGAAGCCCCCGCCGAGGCGGCCCCGGCGACTCCCGCCGCGCCTGCCGCCGCCTTCGACATCTCGCAGATTCCCGCGCTGCCCCTGAGCGGTGCCACCGTGAGTTCGACGGGCGCGGCCACCACCACGACCACGGACACGGCGGCCACCACCGACACGAGCACGACGACCACCGACACGGCCACCACCACCACGGACACGGCGACGACCACGGACACCGCCGCGACGACGGATACGGCCACGACGACCACGACCGACACCGCGACCACCACGGATACGGCGACCACGACCGACACGGCCACCACCGACACGGCGGCGGCTGCGCCCGCAGACACGGCGGCGACCGCGCAGGCGAACACGCTGTACGACGTGATCGTGGCGGACGACCGCTTCAGCACGCTGCGTGACCTGCTGAGCGACGCGGGCCTGACCGAGACGCTGACGACCGGGGAGTACACCGTGTTCGCCCCGACGAACGAGGCCTTCGCCGCCCTGCCCGCCGACACGCTCGCCGCGCTTGCCAGCAACCCTGAGGCGCTGCGGCAGGTGCTGTCCTACCACGTCGTGCAGGGCCGCCAGACCGCCGAGCAGCTCGCGGGCGGCACGTCTCTCAACTCCGTCGCGGGCGGTGCCCTGCCCCTGAGCCTGAACGGCACGACCCAGCAGGTCGGCACGGCCACCGTGTCCGAGACGATCACGACGGCGAGCAACGGCACGATCTTCGTGATCAACCAGGTGCTGCTACCCCCCGGCTTCACGGTGCCCACGCCCGCCACCGAGGCCCCCGCCACGGACACCAGCACCACGGGCACGACGACCACGACCGACACCGCCGCGACGACCACGACGACCGACACTTCGGCCACCGGGACGACGGCGACGGGCACGACGGCGACCGGGACCACGACGACCACGCCCTCGGCGACGGCTCCCGCCACCACGGGCGCGGCGACCGGCAGTACCGAGGCTCCAGCCGCGACGGGCACCACGACGACGGACACGTCCACGACTGGGACCACGGCAACGGGGACCGCCACCGGGACGACCGCAACGGGCACGGCAGCCACGGGCACCACGGCGACGGGCACCACCGCGACCGGAACCACGACCACCACGCCGTCCACCACGACGACGGGCACGGTCGCCACGCCCTCCACAGCACCCGGCAGCGGGACGAGCGCCAGCGTCGCCACCTCCACGCGCAACAACACCAGCCTTGCCACGTTGATCGCCAGCGACGACCGCTTCACCACCCTCGCGCGCCTCGTGCAGCAGGCCGGGTTGGCCGAGACACTCGCCGGCGGCACGTACACGATCTTCGCGCCCACCAACGACGCCTTCCTCAAGGTGCCGCCCAGCATGCTGACCGAGCTGTCCTCCAACCCGGAGCGGCTGCGTCAGGTGCTGCTGTACCACGTGGTTCAGGGGCGGGTGGACGGCACGGCACTGGCAAGCGCCAGCCAGCTCATGACCCTGCAGTCCGGCATGTTGACGCTGACCCGCACGGGGACCCGCACCTCCATCGGCAATGCAGCGGGCACGGCGATCATCGAGGCCGGCTCGTCCCTCGACGCGGGCAACGGGACGCTCTACGTCATCGACACCGTGTTGATGCCCGCTCCCTGAGCTTTCACCTGCTCTCGTAGGTCGCACGGCGTGGGGGTTCCCAGAGACCCTCCGAGCACGACGAGAACCCCCGCCCGACGACCCCGTGAGGACGCTTTTCACCCCGATCCCGGACCTTCTGGAGGAATGACATGCAGAACGACACCACCCCGGCCCCCAAAGTTCAGCGCCCCGTTCTTCCCGTGATGGCGGGCCTGCTCGCTGCCCTCAGCCTCGCGGCCTGCGCCCCGGCGACGACCGTCACCGCCACCACCAGCACGACGACCCCGGCGAACACCGCCGCGTCCGCGCCCGCCTCCTCCACGGCCCCCGGCAGCGGGACGAGCGCGAGCGTCGCCACCTCCACGCGCAACAACACCAGCCTCGCCACGCTGATCGCCAGCGACGACCGCTTCACCACGCTCAACACGCTCGTGCAGCAGGCGGGACTGGGGCAGGCCCTGAGCAGCGGCACGTACACGGTCTTCGCGCCGACCAACGACGCCTTCCTCAAGCTGCCGCCCGGCGTACTGACCGAGCTGTCCTCCAACCGTCAGCGGCTGAGCCAGATTCTGCTGTACCACGTGGTTCAGGGGCGGGTGGACGGCACGGCGCTGGCGAGTGCCAACCAGCTCATGACCCTGCAGTCCGGCATGTTGACGCTGACCCGCACGGGGACCCGCACCTCCATCGGCAACAACATGGGGACGGCGATCATCGAGTCCGGCTCCTCCATCGACACGGGCAACGGGACGCTGTACGTTATCGAATCCGTGTTGATGCCCGGCATGCGCTGAACATCATTCCTCTGTCCGGAAGACCGCCCCACGTGGGCGGTTTTTCATGGCTCCGGGCAGGCTCAGCGCGGCGGGTGCTCCCGCAGGAAGGCCGCCCAGGTCCGCGCGTCGCGGGGGTGCCCGTGCGCCTCCGTCCACATCCAGTAGGGCGTGTAGAGGCTGCGGGCGGTGCGAATCTCGTCGCGGAAGATTTCGGCGCTCAGGCCACCCGCCGCGAGTAATCCGTTCGCCTCGAAGCGGCGCAGCACCGGTTCCCGGTCGTAGGGCACGGCGCGGAACTCGGGCCACCACCCGCCCGGCGTGGCCGTCAGCAGGAGGTACTGGGCGCGCGGGTCGCCGTTCGCCGGAGCACCGACCGCGCCCGTGTTCAGCACGAGGACGCCCCCCAGCGTGGCGTGCGCCGGGCGGTGGATGTGCGAACCGACGAGGACGCCCGCCGTGCCCGCGAGCGCCGCCACCCGCTCGGGGTTGGTGCGCTCGCTCAGGCTCTCGCGGTAGTGCTCGGGCGTGCCGTGGGCAATCCGCACGTCGGGCAGGTCGGGGTGGGTGAGGGTGAAGGTCATCGGCCAGTCGCGCATGCTGTCCAGCAACCCCGCCCGGTCGAGCTGTTCGGCGCTCCAAGCCGTCGCCCCCCAGAAGGGATCGGCGAACCAGTCGGGCGGCAACGTCTCCGAGCGGACGTGCCACAGCCGCAGCAGGTCGTCGTGGTTGCCGAGGGTAAAGGTCACGTCGCCCCGCGCGAGCAGCGTCCCCAGCGCCTCCACGGAGTCCGGCCCCCGGTTCACCACGTCGCCATTCACGACGATGTGGTCCACGCCCTGCCCCCCGATGTCGTCCAGCACGGCGCGCAGGGCGTCCGCGTTTCCGTGGATGTCGGCGATGAGGGCGACGCGCACGAGGAGAATTGTAGGGGAGCCGTCAGCGGTCAGCTCTCAGCCGTCAGCAAAAGATTCAGGGCTGATCCCTGATCGCTGAAGGCTGACCGCTCTATCCTCTGTCCCATGATTGACGCCCTCGTAGGCAACACCCCGCTCGTGCAGCTTCGGCGGGTGGTCGAACCGGGGATGGCCGACGTGTTCGTGAAGCTGGAGGGCCTAAATCCCGGCGGCAGCATCAAGGACCGCACGGCGCGCGGCCTGATCGACGACGCCGAGCGGCGCGGGGTGCTGCGGCCCGGCGGCACCCTCGTCGAGCCGACGAGCGGGAACACGGGCATCGGGCTGGCACAGGTGGCGGCGGCGCGGGGCTACCGGCTCATCCTGTGTATGCCCGCCCAGATGAGCGAGGAGCGCAAACAGACCCTGCTCGCCTACGGGGCCGAGCTGGTCCTCACCGACCCCGAACGCCGGATGCTCGCCGCCATCGAGGAGGCCGAGAGAATTGCGCGGGAGACGGGCGCGGTGATGCTGGGCCAGTTCTCCAACCCCGCCAACCCCGCCGCCCACGAGGCGACCACCGGCCCCGAGCTGTGGGCGCAGATGGAGGGCCGCATAGACGCCTTCGTCTTCGGCTCGGGCACGGGCGGCACGATCAGCGGGGTGGGACGTTTCCTCAAGCGGCAGGATAGGGGCGTGCGGGTGGTCGCCGTCGAACCGGCCCGCTCCAACGTTCTGAGCGGCGGCGAGCGCGGCGAGCACGGCTTTCAGGGCATGGGGCCGGGCTTCGTCCCCGAGAATCTGGACCGCTCGGTCATCGACGAGATCATCACCGTCTGGGAGGAGGACGCCTATCCGCTCGCCCGCCGCCTCGCCCGTGAGGAAGGCATCTTCACCGGGATGAGCAGCGGCGCGATGGCGTGGGCCACGCTGGAGGTTGCCCGGCGGCTCGGCCCCGGCAAACGGGTCGCCACCATCGCCTGCGACACGGGTGCCCGCTACCTGACCACCAGCCTCTTCACGGACAGGCCGGGCACGCCGAAGGGGTACAGGCCGTATTCGCGGGAGAAGGTGGAGGAGGGAACGAGGGTGGGGACGTAGGGCAAAGGACGAGCGTTGCTCGTCACCCCTCTCCCCAGCCCTCTCCCGCAGGGGGAGAGGGAGCAAAAGACAGGACCGCCCACGCCATCTGGACGGCCCGCCCTTCATCTTTGAGCTGACGGCTGACGGCTGACCGCTCCCCCTACCTCCGCCCACCCCCGAACATCCCGATCAAATCGTCCAGCGCGTTGCCGTCGCCATCGCGGTCGAGGACGTTATTGAGGGTGCCGATCATGCCGCCCATGTTGCCCGCGCCGCCCATCTGCCCCGTGCCCGCGTGACCAGGCTGGCCGAGCGGATTCTGGACGTAATCGGATTGCGCCGACGTGTCGTGCGTGTAGCCGGGGATAACGGAACCGCCGCCCAGCATTCCACCCTGCTGCTGCGTCTGCGTCTGACCGCCGCCGAGCATCCCGCCGAGGCCGCCCATTCCACCGCCCAGCACCCCGCCGAGGATGCTGCCGATGTCGAAGCCGCCCGCACCGCCCATCTGTCCGCCCATCTGTCCGCCCATCTGTCCGCCCATCTGTCCGCCCGCCATGCCCCCGCCGCCCATCTGGCCCTGCCGCTGACGGCCCAGGTAGGCGAGGACGAGGGGCGCGGCCATCGCCAGCACCTGCATGGCGAGCTGCGGGTCGATGCCCGCACGGCGGCCCACGGCGTTCGCGGCGGCCTGCTGCTGGTTGCCGAAGACGTGCCCGAGAATCTTCTGGCCCTGGCCCGCGTCGGGTGCCTGCCCCTGGCCGAACAGGTCGAGGGCGCTGCCGTCGTGGCGGTCGAGCGCCCCCGAGAGCGCCTGCGCCCCGCCGGGTTGCTGCGCGTTGCGGGTCATCGCGCCGAGGAGGAGAGGCACAGCGGCCTCCATTGCCGCCTGCGTCTGGTCCGGGCGGGTGCCCAGGCGATTGCCGACCGTCTGCTGCGCCTGGCCCATACCGCCGAGCATGTTGAAGATGTCCATCATGGGGGGTGCCTCCTTGAATGTTAGGGATGACGTGGCGAACGTCAGACAGCCTAGCCCCACAGGTGCGGGAGGGAACCTGAACGGTATTGAGGGTTTCCTGACCTCCACTGAGAGGTAGGCTCAAGAGGTGGACGAGCGGAAAAGAGCAGAGGCGTCGGGGCAGCCGGAGGGGGAGGCGTGGAGGCCGGCACCGCCTTCCATCGGAATGCCCGTGTTACTGATGGTGTTCATGACGATAGGGACGCTCTTCAATATGGCGGCCTTGCTCGTCATCCCGGACAACAGAGAGCTCAGATACACCCTCGCCGCGCTGATGCTGGTGCCCGTTCTGTTCGGTTGGTGGCTGTTGGCCCGCCCTCGCCGCCGGGAGCCTGTGACGCCGACCGCTCTCATCCCGGTCCTGCTGGGCATCGCCGCCATGCCGCACTTCTCCCGCATCCTGCTTGGGTTGTCCGAGGAACGACCTGCCAACCTGTTTGACGTGGTGCTGTTGGCGTTGTATACCCTCGCCCTACTTCTCTTCCTCTTCAGAAAGCGCCTTCCCCCTCCGCTCGGTGAACGTGGCCGGCGCTAACCTCGCCCTCATGCCCGCCCCCCTCCCACCGTCCTTTTTCGACCGGGACCCCACGCGGGTGGCCCGCGAACTGCTCGGCGCGTCGCTGGTGCGGGTGCTGCCCGGCGGCGAGCGGCTGGTGGGCCGGGTGGTGGAGGCCGAGGCCTATGACTGCCCACGCGATCCCGCCTGCACCGCCGGGCGCTTCCACGCCGTCCGCACGCTGGCGATGGCGACTGCGCCCGGTCACTGGCTCTTCTGGTCGGCGCACGGGCACCCGCTCCTTCAGGTTGCCTGCCGCGCCGAGGGCGTGTCGGCCAGCGTCCTGATTCGCGCGCTGGAACCGCTGGAGGGCGTCGGCACCATGCTCACCCACCGCCCCGTGACCCGTGAGCGCGACCTGACGAACGGCCCCGCCAAGCTCGTCTACGCCCTCGGGCTGGACCCCGAGCGGGTGGCGGGCCTGCCCGTGAACGGCCCCACCCTCCACCTCCTGCCCGGCGACCCGGTGCCCGACGAGCGGGTGCAAGTGACAGCCAGGGTCGGCATCCTCGCGGGGAAGAACCTGCCGTGGCGTTTTTTGGTGCGCGGCAACCCGTGGGTGTCGCCCGCCGTACCGAGCATGGAGCTGAGCGCGGCCTTGTCAGAGGACTAGGGACGGCCCCTCACGTCTTCCCCAGCAGGTACGCCTTCGGGTGGTGGCCGCCGCTGTAGACCTGAAACAGCTCGCGGGCGTGCCACCTGTTCTGCTCGCGGAGCAGTCGCTCGAACAGGCGGAGTTCGTGGGTGAGGACCACGAGGCGACCCTGACGGCTGCATAAGCGGTGCATCTCGCTCAGGAAGGCGGGGTAGAGGTCCGCGTTGCCGCCGTGCGTGCCGATGGCGTCTCCCCACGGCAGGTCCGAGACGATCAGGTCGAAGGAGCGGGCGGGCAGACCCGTTTGGAGGGCGTCCACCTGCGCGACCTCCACCTGACGCCCGGCGGCGGCGAGGTTGGAGCGGGCGCACTCCACGGCGCGGGGATCAGTGTCCACGCCCACCATCGCGGTGGAGGGGCCGAGGAGCGCCCGCTCGACGAGGAGGGTGCCGCTCCCGCTCATGGGGTTGAAGATGCGGTCCTCGTCGCGCTGGCCCGCGAGCTTGTGCAGGGCGTAGGCAATGGTCGCGTTCAGGCCGCCGCCGAGGTTGCACACCCGCCACGCCCGCGCGGAGAGGGGCCGGGGCGTCATGCGCGCGAGAACCTCCCAGCCGGGGCCGTCCTCCTGGGGCCGCAGGCGGATGAGGAGTTCGCCCTCCTCGCGGCTGAAGGGGAGGTCCAGCGCCCGCTCCAGCTCGCCCGCCAGCCGCTCCATCACGCTCGACTCGCGCCCCGCCGCCGAGAGCCGGAAGGAACGGTGCCCGCCGACGCGCACCACCTCCCCGAGAAAGGCCGCGAGTTCCCCGAGCTGCTGGTGCCCGAGCAGCCCGCGCGGACGGGGCACGTCCCACGCCCGCACCCGGTACACGGCCACCGCTCCGCGCAGCCGCGTCAGGCGTTCGGTATCTCCTGGATACCAGAAGCGCAGTCCCCGGAGGTCGCGCGCCAGCGGCACGGTGCCGAGTTCCGCCGCCGCGACCTCCTCCAGCCCCGGCAATGCCTCCAACACGTACTCGTGGGCGGGCTGGCGGGCGCGGTGGTCGCCCTGGGGGCGTCTTGGGCGGTGGGACGGGGAGTTCGGGCGGGCGGGACGCGGCATAGCAGAGCAGTATAGAGGGCGGGCGGAGGGGTCGGCCCGGCGGCGGGAACGTTTCAACGACTGGTGGGAGAGGTTACGGGTTCCGGGCGGGACGGGCGGGTTTGGCGGACGACGCGGCAGGCGACCCCTCAGTCAGCTTCGCTGACAGCTCCCCTCAAGGGGAGCCTTATCTGCTTCTGCCTCCCTTTCAGGGGAGGTGCCCCGCAGGGGCGGAGGGGTCGCCCACGGCTGAGCCTCCCCCTGTCCATCACCAGATGAACCCCGATGAAGCCCCCCTCCCCGGTGTAGAATCGCCCGTTTCCCTATGGCCCTCTCCCCTCCCCCCCGAACGTCCGGCCCCGCGACGACGGCGCGCGTCCGCAGGCCGCTGCTGGCGCGGTTCAGCCCGCCGCAACTGATCGCCCTGACCTTCGCGCTGGGGCTGCTGGTGGGCGGGCTGATCCTCGCGCTGCCCGTCATGCACGGGGAGGGGCGGCGCGTCTCCTTCCTTCAGGCCCTCTTCACGGCCACGAGCGCCCTGTGCGTGACGGGCCTGAACGTCATCGATCCGAGCCGGGATTTCAACCGGCTGGGGCAGGTCGTCATCCTGCTCCTCATTCAGGTCGGCGGGGTGGGCATCCTGACCTTCGGGACGCTGTTCGCGTTGCTGACGCGGCGACGGGTGAACTACTCCGAGCGCATCCGCCTCGCGCAGCAGGTGAGCGCCTTCAGCGCGGGGGACGTGGTGCCGCTCATCCGCAACATCTTCCTGTACACGTTCATCATCGAGGCGGTGGGGGCCGTCCTCCTCGCCTTCCGCTTCGTGCCGTTGGAGGGATGGGGCCAGGGGTTGTTCTACGCGCTGTTCCATTCGGTGAGCGCCTTCAACAACGCGGGCTTCGCGCTGTACAGCGACAACTACGTCCGCTTCGTGGGCGACGACTTCGTGAGCCTGGTGACGGCCCTCCTCATCATCCTGGGCGGGACGGGCTTTCTCGTGCAACTCAACGTGGTCGCGCACCTCCTCAATCCCCGGCGCAACCGCCTGCTCGTCCATTCCAAGCTCGTGCTGACGATGATGGGCGTGCTGCTCCTCGTCGGCACGCTGAGTTACCTCGCGCTGGAGTGGGACAATCCGAAGACGCTCGCGCCGCTGGCGTTCGGGGACAAGCTGCTCGCCTCCTTCTTCCAGAGCGTCGTGACGCGCACGGCGGGCTACAACACGCTCGATTACGGGGCGATGGAGCTGGCGACCCTGTTCATCACCATCATCCTGATGTTCATCGGGGCGAATCCCGGCTCGACGGGCGGCGGCATCAAGACGAGCACCTTCTACGTGATGATGGCCTCGGCGTGGAGCATGGTGCGCGGGCGCGGTGAGGTCACGCTCTTCAACCGCCGCATCGACCGCGAGACGGTGATCCGCGCGATGACGGTCGGGCTGCTGAGCATCGGCCTCGTGAACCTGATGTTCATTCTGCTGCTCGTGTTCAACTCGCGGGCGGACATCCTGTTCGTGCAGCTCTTCTTCGAGTCAGTGAGTGCCTTTGCCACGGTGGGCCTGAGCATGAACGCCACGCCGCTGCTGAATCCGGCGCAGCAGATCGTCATCATCCTCCTGATGTATCTCGGGCGCATCGGCCCGCTGACGTTCGCGGTCGCCTTCAACAGCCGCGAGGAGGCCGACCTCGTGAAGTATCCCGCCGAGAAGGACATCCTGATCGGGTAGCCATGCGGAGTAACCTCCCCCATCCCCCGCCCCTGCCCGGACGCCCCCGGCGGCCCGTGGTGTCGCGTTTCACGCCGCCGCAGCTCATCGCCGTGGTGTACCTCGTCGGCATCGCGCTGGGCACGGCGCTGCTGCACCTGCCGGGCGTGACGACGCCGGGCGCGGCCCTGACCTCCATCGACCGCCTCTTCACGGCCACGAGCGCCATCTGCATCACCGGATTGGTGGTGGCGGACACCGGGGAGACGTTCACGCGGGCGGGGCAGCTCGTCATCATGGGGCTGGCGCAGGTGGGCGGGCTGGGCATCCTGACGTTCGGGACACTGTTCGCCTTTCTCACGGGGCGGCGGGTGAACTTCACCGAGCGCCAGCACCTCGTCCAGCAGATCAATGCGCTCGACGTGGGCGGGGTGGTGCCCCTCATCCGCATCATCTTTCTGTACACGGTGGTGGGGGAGGTGGCCGGGGCGCTCCTCCTCGCCCTGCGCTTCGTGCCGCAGTTCGGCTGGGGCGAGGGGTTGTACCACGCCGTCTTTCACGCGATCAGCGCGTACAACAACGCGGGCTTCGTGGTCGTGCCGGGCGGAATGGGGCAGTACGCGCAGGACCCCCTCGTCAGCCTCACGATCAGCGCCCTCATCCTGCTCGGCGGGCTGGGATTCCTCGTGCAGCTCAACGTGCTGACGCACCTCCTCAACCCCCGGCGCAACCGCCTCCTCGTGTACTCCAAGCTCACGCTGCTGACGACCGGGCTGCTGGTCGTGCTGGGGACCGTTCTCCTGCTCGTGCTGGAGTGGGCGAACACGCGCACGCTGGGGCCGCTCGCGCCGGGGGGCAAGCTGCTCGCCGCCCTCTTCCAGAGCGTGACGCCGCGCTCGGGGGGCCTCGCCACGGTGGACATCGCGGGGATGACGAGCGCGAGCCTCTTTCTCCTGATCGCGCTGATGTTCGTGGGGGCCAACAGCGGCTCGACGGGCGGCGGCATCAAGACGAGCACCCTCGCCATCCTGGTGGGCAGCGCGTGGAACATGGTGCGCGGGCGCGGCGAGCTGATCGCCTTCGGGCGGCGGGTGGAGTCGGAGAACCTCGTGCGGGCGGGCACCGTGACCACCCTGTACGCGCTGCTGGTGTCGGCGGCCTTTTTCGCTATGCTCGCCACCAATCCCCGGCTCGGCTTCACCGAACTCCTCTTCGAGACGGTGAGCGCCGCCGCCACCGTGGGCCTGAGCCTGAACACCACCCCGCGCATTAACGACGCCGGGCTGCTCATCCTCACCGCGCTGATGTACCTCGGGCGCATCGGGCCGCTGACCTTCGCCACCTCCTTCAGCCTGCGCGGCGGGCAAGGGCGGGGCGTCAAGTACCCGCCGGAGCGCGACATCCTGGTGGGGTAAGGGAACGGGCGACGCCGTGCCGTTCCTCCTCCCGCCCACGCGTTACCCTGTCCCCCGGAGAGAGGACGCCTGAATGAAAACCAAACAATGCCTCGTGATCGGGCTGGGCCGCTTCGGCACCGCCGTCGCCACCACCCTGTACGAGATGGGCCACGAGGTCGTCGCCATCGACCAGAACGAGGAAAACGTCGAGCGGGTGATGAACCTCGTCACCCACGCCGCCATCGTGGACGCCTCCGACGAGCGGGCGCTGCGGAGCATCGGGGCCGCCGACTTCGACGTGGTGGTGGTCGCCATCGGCACCGACGTGCAGGCGAACATCCTCGCCACCATGAACGCCAAGAGCCTCGGTGCCCCCTACGTCGTCACGAAGGCGATTGACGAGATGGCGCGGCGGGTGCTGGAGCGCATCGGGGCCGACCTCGTGATCCGGCCCGAGCATGATATGGGCGTGCGGCTCGCGCGGCAGATCGCCACGCCGAATATTGTGGACACGCTGGACCTCGGCGGGGACTACGCCATCGTGGAGATCGAGGCGAACGAGCGGCTGCGGGGCACGTTGCGGGACCTGAACCTGACGGGGCGGTTCAATGTGCAGGTCATCGCCATCAGCCGGGCGGGGCGGGTGGAGGTGACGCCTCGCGCGGAGGATGAGTTGCGCCCACACGACAAGCTGGTGGTCATCGGGACGGGGCACAGCCTGGATGAGCTTCGGCGGTACCTGGGGGAGTGAGGGGTTTGGGGGGCGGGGCATCTTGCCACGGTTTGCCCCCACCCCCCAGAGGGGGCAGGGGGAGTGGCGCTGCGCTGGGCAAGTGTTTACGGGCCGCGCCCGTGGACGTGTTCTCGGCGTGGCAAGGTGTAATCTTGTTGCGCGCGATTTGGAAGGCCCACCCAGGAAGCTCCGCGAGCAAGGCGTGATGGTGGGATGGGGCGTCGGCTCACGGGTAAGAATTGGCCGTCGAGAGTGACAGTTGTTGAAAAGCAAGAGCCTGAGCCTCTTTTCTCCCTTTCCCCTCGTGGGTGACTCGAAGAGCTGCGAAGCAGAGGGCCGGGGTGAGGGGGCGTGTGACCCACTCCACCGCCCAATCCCCACAAGCAACCCTTTTGCTCCTCCCCCTTGAACGCTTGATGTGCAATGAGAGGAGGTGAACAACGGACGGTGCGAGCATCTGTCAGAACAGGTTGTGACCCCAGTTCTCGATGCCCAGACCGTCCTGACGACACTGTACTGCCTGATTGACGATACCC